>NZ_UEXF01000001.1:0-2100 GCF_900127505.1 thiotrophic endosymbiont of Bathymodiolus puteoserpentis (Logatchev)
TTAGCTTCAATGACGGTGGCATCAATAATGTTGATTGAACCTAGAGAAACAATAATACTGTTTTGTTCTAAATGATGATTGATTTGTTCTAGTAGTGCTTCTAGCAAATTTTCAGTATTGAGTAATTGTCTAAAACGCCAAATGGTGGAATGGTCTGGCACTGCTTCGCTTAAACTTAAATCAATGAAGCGTCTGAACATTAAATCTCTAGCAATTTGTTTTTCTAAGGCTTCATCGCTAAGCGCATACCAAGCCTGAAGAATTAGGATTTTAAACATCATTATGGGTGGATAGGCGCTTGCACCTGTTTTGGAGGTATAAAGATTTGATAGTGTTTGTTCTATCTCGCCCCAGTTAATGATGTTATGCACATCGTCTAGTTCTGATAGAGATTTATGTTCAATAACAAGAGAATCTGCAAATGAATTTTGTTGGGTGTTTTTCTAAGATATTTTGGGTGTTTTATGGGTGTTTTAGATGGGTGTTGTTTTATCAGATTGGTGGTTTTTTGGTTGGGTTATGCAAAGGTCTCAGTTTATTAAATAGTGGTGAACTGGGTGTAACAATCACCATTGAAGATCCTGTTGAGTACTTACACCACAAGGATACGATTTTTCAAAGGGAGGTTGGAACAAAAGTTAAAGATTTTAAGACGGGGCTTGTTGATGCAGTTAGGGTAAATCCAACAACAATCGTTATTGGTGAGATTAGAGACACTGAAACAGCATTGGAGGCAGTCAGAGCGGGTCTCAATGGTCATAGAGTACTAGCTACGCTACACGCATCTAGCATTAAAGAAGCAATATCAAGACTATGGGCTTTTTTAAACGACCAAGGTGATGAGTTGTTAGTTCAATCACTACAAGGTATTGTTGCACAGCACTTAATACATATTACTAATAAAAAAAATATTGTCTTTACGAGGCATTAGAAGTAGATCAAAAAGTGAAAAACATTTTAAATCAAGCGTTAGATCATAATTCACAGCTCACTTTAAATGCTTGTGATTTGAGACAAAAAAATCGCATGACACTGGTTGAAAAAAAACAAAAACTTATCATTGACGGCATTGATGAAAATTTGCTTAATTGTATTTCCTAAATCATACTGGGGCTAATGCAGGGGTCTCGTTTTAATTTTTAGTGGGTAGTTTTGCATGGTGAAATATGACATCTACAGATACCAAAAAACCCCGGTACAATTTATGCGCTTCATAAATTGTACCGGGGTTTTTAGGAGCTCTAAAGCTAGTTAATTACTATAGAATAGTTAAGTCTTGCACATCCATATCCACATAAACATCCATATGTACATAAGAATTTCCACAAAATTTAACAGGTGCTGGCTCGAAAAATTCAACAGGTGCTAGCTCGAGATCAGTTGTTAAAGTTGTTGGGACTTTTTCCAAAGTAGCATTCCCTAAAAATCCATTAGCATGTGGTTCGTCAATATACTGAGTTCCTTCTGTATATTGAACAATCAAGATATCATCAATATCATTGCTGATAAAAACATCAGTAAAGTTGATTCCTTTTCCAGTGTCTTTGCCAAAGTAAAAGTAATTACTACCATTGCCTTTATCACTTGTGCCGGTAACTTCATCTAGTTTATGTATAGTACCTGAATCTTCTTGAGTGTCAATAGCATCGTCAATAGCATCGACAACATCAACAATATCGTCAGTGATTTGAGCAGTGTCAGTAGCATCAGCATCGTCAGCGATTTGAGCAGTTTTATTGGCATTTTCAATGATACTTTTAGCAATTTGAGCAGCTTCATTAGCATCTTCAATAGCACTTTCGGCAATTTCAGCAGAAGCATCAGCTTTTACAATAGCACTTTTAGCAACTTGAGCAGTTTCATTGGCATTTTCAATAGCACTTTCGGCAATTTCAGCAGAAGCATCAGCTTTTACAATAGCGTCTTTGGCAATTTTGGCATAATAATCAGCCTTTGCAATAGCGTCAGCATCTCCGTCGCGTTTAGCAACTTGAGCAGTTTCATTGGCATTTGCAACAGCGACTTCGGCAGCTCGAGCGTCTTTATCGGCATTTTCAATAGCGGTTTCAGCGATTTCGGCATAATAATCAGCCTTTGCAA
>NZ_UEXF01000002.1:0-1349 GCF_900127505.1 thiotrophic endosymbiont of Bathymodiolus puteoserpentis (Logatchev)
AAACTCACAGATTGTGTTAAAAATTACATTAGTGAAAAGCTAAAAGAATATTGGAGTCCTGAACAAATCATGGGACGCTTGGAATTAGATAAAAAGATTAAAATTAGCACTGAAACCGCCTACCGCTTTGTCTTGCAAGACAAAGCGGTAGGCGGAGCGCTTTACAAATACCTACGCCATCAGCATAAGAAATATCGAAAACGCTATGGCAAAAATGATTATCGAGGTAGGATACCTAATCGCATTGACATTGATGAGCACCCCAGTATTGTTGATGCTCGCACTCGCATTGGCGACTGGGAAGTTGACTTGGTTATTGGTAAAGGACACAAAGGTGGCTTTGCCACTCTTGCTGAGCGTAAGAGTAGGCTATATCTTGCACTACCCATTGTCAACAAAACCGCACAAAATGCAAATGACGCTATCAATAAACGACTCACTCCACTTAAACATTGGGTCAAAACCTTGACCTTTGACAATGGCAGGGAGTTTAGTTGGCATGAAAAGCTAGCAGAAAATCTTGACTGTAACACTTACTTTGCCAAGCCGTATCATAGTTGGGAAAGGGGCTTAAACGAGAATCACAATGGACTGTTAAGGCAATTCTTCCCTAAGCGAATGGCTTTGGATAATGTGAGTGAGAAAGAAGCATTTAGGGCAACAGATTTAATGAATAATAGACCTAGGAAATGCTTGGGGTATAAGACCCCATTTAAGGTCTTTGCCAAGATGACTTTTTTAAATGGAAGTGTTGCACTTATGGGTTGAATTCGCCTATCTTTAAGTCTTACTCTACCACCATTTTTATTATTCTGCATTGCAAGTATAGATTGAAGTAATTTAGTATGATTATGATTGCGGGCCTTACTGGGTCGACCACTGCGTTGCTTTTCTTTTAAGCCGTCGATACCTTCATCTTTATAATGTCGAACCCATTGCTTGACAGCGCTTAAACTTTGTAAGAAATATTGTGCTACTTGTTCGTAGCTTTTTCCATTTTGAATATGGCTAAGTCCAATAAATCTAATTCTTGTTCTTGGGTGTTTTTCTATCTTGGCTAGTTGTTTAAAATCGTGTTTATAAAAATCATCGGGTAGTTGGATTTTTTTTGGCATTGTTTTGTTGGTGAAAAAAATGATTATTATATGCTATTTATAGTATTGTTGTTTTTTGAATTTGGTATTAATGGTATGTGCAGTAGCAAGTAACCCAATACAAGCGGTTAAAAGTTCGTTGGTAGAAGGCAGTTTGAGACCGTTGAATTTAAAAAAATTTTTTTAAAAAAATCTAAAACCCAATTTTTCTCATATTTTTCTCATCAAACCCCGCTATTCCCTATTTTTTTTCAT
>NZ_UEXF01000003.1:0-783 GCF_900127505.1 thiotrophic endosymbiont of Bathymodiolus puteoserpentis (Logatchev)
GATGAATCGCTCACTGCAACATTGTGTTTAACCAAAGGTGTCGTCTCTTGCTTAGGTTGATTAACGGCTTTTTGTGTTTTAGTTTGACTATTTTTTGTTTGCATGGTTGGTTTCCCCAATATTGATTTAAATTAGATTAACTATCATGATACCATGATACTTTTAACTGCGTTTTTAAAATAAAAAATTCAAATTTCGATAAGTCTAAATCTTTAAAAACACCATGAGACCTT
This sequence comes from thiotrophic endosymbiont of Bathymodiolus puteoserpentis (Logatchev), assembly GCF_900127505.1. Classification (NCBI taxonomy): domain Bacteria; kingdom Pseudomonadati; phylum Pseudomonadota; class Gammaproteobacteria; species thiotrophic endosymbiont of Bathymodiolus puteoserpentis (Logatchev). Next base: position 234 of record NZ_UEXF01000003.1, read on the forward strand.
TGCATAAAATAGAGATAGAGAAGATTGGCAAAATTCAATTTTTGCCCAATTGGGCAATTTATTTAAACTTTGTCCTAGCCGGGCTAAGGCTGGGTTTTCTCTTTTAGGGATTGCCGGGTGTTACTGGAAAAATCGCCAAGTGGGTGGAAAGTAGACTTCTGATAATTACCCCCATTCAAGTCTTGCATCCATAAAAATACAGACAATATTCCCAAGTTGATAAGATTAGCACAAATTATTCGATATTTTGGATTATTTGGGTTTTTCAGATGTGCTTAAGCCTCCTTTGTTTAGGCAGGGCTTGTTTTGTTGTTCGTTTAAATCAAGATAGCAACGGCTTAAATGCTTTAATACGGTTCTCACTATCATCAGCATGCTGATTATAAAAATGGATACTCTCACTGGCATTTAAGCTCTCAAGATTAGTGGCAATAGCGCGATAAATATATTGCTCAATAGCAAGGCTTTGGTCAGTATCACAGGCATTATTTTGTATCTACAGATAAATCCATCTCAATTTACCCTTTGATTTGTGTTCTTTGTACTTCTT
>NZ_UEXF01000003.1:816-1646 GCF_900127505.1 thiotrophic endosymbiont of Bathymodiolus puteoserpentis (Logatchev)
CTTGGAAAAACACCCAACAATCCTCGCTTGCAGATGCCTTGGTTATTGAACACAAATCTCTATCAGAGCTTGACGATGTTCACAACATCATCAATTGGAATGAGATAGAGCAAACCCTCTCAAGCCTATACTCGTCAGTACCTGGTGCACCAGCTTACCCACCACTGATGATGTTTAAAATTCTTATCCTTCAGGCTTGGTACAACCTAAGTGATGAAGCCCTAGAAAAACAAATCGCCAGAGACTTAATGTTCAGGCGTTTTAGTTGACTTAAGCCTCTGTGAATCAGTGCCTGATCATTCAAGTATTTGGCGATTCAGACAACTGCTCAATACTGAGAATCTCCTAGAGCCTCTACTAGAACAAATCAACACGCATTTAGAGCAAAACTCTATTATTGTCGCCCTAGGCTCAATCAACATCATTGATGCTACCGTCATAGAAGCTAAACAATCCCGTAAGCGTAAAGGAAAAGACGACAATAACACCCAAGACCCTGAGGCTAGCTACAATGTTAAAACAGCTGCTGATGGCAAGCGCAAAACCACCTATGGTTATAAGATGCATGCTAACACCGGTGAGGATGGTTTTGTTAAAAAGATGACCTACACTCCTGGCAATGTTCACGACTCACAAGAATTTGACAAACTACTTGACACCTACAAAACCAAAGACAAAATAAAGACTTATGGGGAAGTCTACGCCGATAGTGCTTATGCCAACAAAAAGAACAATGAAAAGATCGGCAAGCAAAACAACAAAGTCCTGTATAGAGCCTACAGAAACAAACCTTTAACCAAACAACAAAAACAAGATAATAAACAACGATC
>NZ_UEXF01000003.1:2335-5041 GCF_900127505.1 thiotrophic endosymbiont of Bathymodiolus puteoserpentis (Logatchev)
CTCAAACTTCATCACGGCTTTGGCAAGGCAAGATACCTTGGACTGGCAAGAAACAAAGCCAGAGCACAGCTGATTGCTATGAGTCACAATCTTAAAACTGGGATGAATATTTTTAAAGAAATGCAGCGGTTAAAAAGGTTAAGGGGTTATTGCGTCCAATGAGTGGTAAAAGGATAAAAAGTAACAAAAAGCAAGAAAATAAATGCTAAAAGCGTAGATTTAAAAGGGGTTTTTTAGGTTTTTATGAAAAAGTATGGAGAAATTTGGAAAATTTTTTAAAAAAATGGATGAAAGCGAATTAGGGGTAGAAATTATGAATTATTCAAAGATCTCTTTATATGTGTTTCATAAACTGCGCTAGTTTTTGGGAAGGCAACCTCTAGATTATTGTATACTACATTGAGTTTTTGAATCTGAATTTACATTATTTGATATCTCATCGTATATTCCTTCTGGAGAAGGGGGGCGATTTCTTATGCTGGCATCGGCGGTAGAGCTTGGCATTAAATCCCTAGCTCTAACAGTTACCTCGTTATCAGGTAGCATATTCCGTGTATTAACTTTAGAGTAAATACTTTCTACTTGATCTCCTATTTGATCTTCTAACTCATAATGGGGGTTTACAGGTATTCTTCTAGGTGCGGATGTTAGCTCAATTGAGCCATCATTATATAGCGGACCAGCTACCCCATCATCATATATTGGGGTAGATGACGCATCATTATATACTGTTTCATCTGGGTCGTTATATAGTGGACCAGCTGCCCCATCATCATACATTGGGTCATTATATAGTGGGCCAGCTGCCCCATCATCATATACTGGGTCAATAGATGACACATGTTCATATTCTACGGGAACCGGAGGTCTTGTGTTAGCGGGAGTAAGATATCCATCTTCAGATACATCAATTGTATTTGTATTTGGAGTGTCACCCGACGAAACTGGTGGTCTTGACGAAACTGGTTGTTTAAGTATATAACGACCAACCGCCACACTTGAAACCATTACAGAAAGCACGGAAACAGGTACCGCCCAGTCAGCTGTTGATAGCTTTGTATCGTCTCTTGGTGTAACGCACTGCAACCGCATTCCTTCTAACGCTAGTGGTTTTTCGCTAAAAGAGTTTTCTTCACGACCTTTGAAGAATATTCTTCCCTTAGGAATATAGGGGTCAAATTCATATCCTGCTTGACATTTACAAGTATTTAACTCAGTCCCATTTAAATATAAATAAATTGATGATTTGATTGCATATGAACTTTTGTCACTTGTTTTCATATTGCATTCTTCTCCTAGCACATTAAAACTACTGAGAAGCAACACACCTAAAACATATAATTGTATTGTATTCATTTTTCTCTAATTATAAAATTAAATAAATTTAACGCCTCTAAAGTATCTTTAGAAACTATCTTCGCCTGCTTTATTCTACATAACTTTATGAGGTATAAATATTTTTTTAACTTTCATTTATCTCGTTCCTAAGCATAATCTTATGAGTAAGCTTAGATTCAACTTGCAAATGTAACACATTAATGGAGAATGTGCTTATGAACAACTACTACCATCTAAGCCCAGAAGAGCCCGTATTAATTATGATTGAGCGTGACCAAGGATCGTCTATTTGCTCCATTAGCTCTTTACTTAATCGTTCACTATCTATCGTCTGTAGAGAGATAAAACGCAATCTAGGCGCTGAAACATCAAGATATTGTACTATTACTACAACAAGACTATACAAAGTGGAATAAAGATGAAAACCCAGAAGCATACCCTGCTTTTAAATATATGAATGCAGATTCAAGTATCGCTGTAACAGCCAAAAGTATAATTGATGAATATGACGCCCATTTTGATACTCATAGAGCATCCTTAGTATCTGATTTTGGTGCATGAGTTGAGGGCATGCAAGATTCGGAAAAAGGTACTTTTTTAGTTCATGGCTTAAAAGCTATTATGAGAGATATTTGCTCTTGAAGCTGCACATCCGACACCACAAAGAAGAAGCCTTATGAATTTACTAGAGACTTATCATCAAACATACACCTACGACACAGGTAACAACCTAACCCACCTCTCACACCAAGCAAACAGCAGCACATGGCAACAAACCCTCGCCATCCGTCCAAACAACAACCGCGGTACCGAAACCCAGCAATCCACTACCGACTTTGATGCCAACGGCAACTTGCTAGTCTTAAATAATATTGGTACTTTAAATTGGCACTACAACAACACCCTTAACCAACTCACTAAAGCAGACAAAAGTAACACCACAGAACACTATGTTTATGATTACCAAGGCAAGCGAGTCCGCACTGTGATTGAATCTAACAGCCAAGCACAAAGCCAAAGAGACTACCCACCTTCACTAGACATCTCAACCAACGAAGCAAAGCAACAAAGTAGTACCTTGCACATCGGCACCCACATTCTGAGTGAAAGCAACAAAGACAACACACAAAGTCCCAACCAAACTCGCTATCAACTCACCAGCCACCTACAATCCAACACCCTAGAGTTGAATGACAAAGCCCAAACCCTCAGCTACGAACACTACTACCCCTATGGTGGCACTGCCATCATTGCTGGCAAAGATAAAGCTCAAGTGCAACAAAAACGCTACCGTTACACAGGCAAAGAAAGAGACGACAGCAGTGGCTTGTCCTACTACGGTGCTAGGTACCTAGCCCCTTGGCTAAC
>NZ_UEXF01000004.1:0-4514 GCF_900127505.1 thiotrophic endosymbiont of Bathymodiolus puteoserpentis (Logatchev)
ACCTAAGGTTTTTTGTGGTGCTGGATAAAAAGCAGTTTTGTTGATTTAGATGGTTGGGAAAATGGGTGGTTTTGGTTTGGTTGGGGTGGGTTTTTAAGGGGTGACTAAGTAGTCGTCAAGTGTGGATTTGACCAACTTGGTCATTTTTTAAATCTAGTATTGATTTTATGTTCATTGCCAAATAGTCAGTGTTTATTTACCCAATAAATATGCTATTATACGCCTATTATTTATGTGAAATATCGTGGGGTTTTTTATGGGTGCTGTAGTAGCTGTATTCGAACAAATTGTTGATGCTATTGTATATGCTGTATCAGGAACTTACAAAGGGGATGATGGTGACAACACACTAACCGCTGTGGGTTTGGCAGTATGGGGTGATGGCGCTCATATGTATGGTGGCAACGATACAATATATGCCGCCAGTTTAAAGCTGGATGTTTATGATACTTGGGGGCATCTATATATCTACGGAGCCGCTGGCTTTATGACTGTTAATAAAAGCGGCTGGGGCAATATGTCTGTCTCTGGTCTTGCTGGTGCAATGGATTTACAGCATACTGGACGATCGGGCAATATTGACTTTAAAGGCGCAGCGGCAAGTAATTACATATATCGTCGGGGCGATTCGGGGAATATTTCATTTAAAGGTGCTGGCATATCCAACAGAGTAATTAGCAAGGTAAGATACGGCAATATTTCATNAATAAAAGCGGCTGGGGCAATATGTCTGTCTCTGGTCTTGCTGGTGCAATGGATTTACAGCATACTGGACGATCGGGCAATATTGACTTTAAAGGCGCAGCGGCAAGTAATTACATATATCGTCGGGGCGATTCGGGGAATATTTCATTTAAAGGTGCTGGCATATCCAACAGAGTAATTAGCAAGGTAAGATACGGCAATATTTCATTTAAAGGTATTGGCGCATCTAATATTGTGGAGCGTATAGGTGGGTATCAAGGTGACATTCACTTTACTGGCGCTGGGATGTCAAACAGGGTTACCAACAGTGCAAATAGAGGCAGTATTTATTTCACTGGACTAGGTGCTTATAACGAAGTGGAGCGCAAAGGTTATTCGGGTAATATTATTTTTTATGGAGCGGGTTTTTACAATAGAGTTATTAATGCCACCCACGAAGGCAATATTGATTTTGTAGGTATCGGTGGATACAATTTAGTGGAGCGCAGAGGAGGGTATGAAGGTAACATTTCCTTCAAGGGTGCTGGTGTAGCTAATCATGTTATCAATACAGCTGAGTATGGCGATACTGATTTTATTGGCGGTGGCGGTGCCAATATTATCGATCATTCTGCCAATGGCAATATCTCGTTTGTAGGTATTGGCGCCATCAACAAAATTACCCATACAGGTGATTATGGTGATATTAATTTTATTGGCGGTGGCGTTGGTAATTTTATTACCCGTTCAGGGAAACAAGGCGATGGAGACTTGAGTGTACTAGGCGGTGGTAATTTTATTACCTGGTCAACAAATGGAAGATTAAAGGCAAAACTCGGTGGTTTTCGTTTAAATAAACTAGATAGATATGGGAGCGGTAACACGGACTTAATATTGGTTTCATTAGGTAATATTGTCAATGTAGAGGTTGCTAAAGGTGATCTAAATTTAACAGGTATTGGTGCGGCAAATATAGTTACCTACAAGGGGGAAGGCACCTTAAACGCCGAATTAGTTGGCGGTGCAAATATCATTACTAGAAAAGGTTCTGGAAATTCAATTTTGTATCTTTTGGCAGGTGCTAATGTCTTTACTGATTTCTCCACGGGTGATATTAGCGGCTTTTTATTCGGTGGTTTGAATGTTGTTACTAAAAAAGGCGATGGTAATATTGATTTAGCAATGCTTGGCGGCGGCAACATTCTAACGCATCTTGGTGATGGCAATATTAAAGCAGGTATGTTAGGCGGTGCCAATATCATTACCAAAGTAGGCAACGGTAATATTTTAGCACTATTATTTGGTCAAGCAAATATTGTTACTCAAGTTGGTAACGGCAAGATGTATTTGTTAATGCTGGGCATGGGTAATATTGCCACTAAAGTGGGTGATGGCGATGTTATTGTTGGCATGTTTGGTGTTGGCAATGTGCTAACCCATGTTGGCAATGGTATGACCGCTGCATTAATGGTATCTGTGGGGGTTAATTTTTTTACCAAGGTTGGCAATGGCCCAACGCTGGCATTAATGTTTTCAGCAGGTGGTAATATATTCACCCATATTGGCAACGGGTTAAGCGCCGCTTTAATGATAGGCGGAAAAGCCAATATCTTTACCAAAGTTGGCAATGGCACAACAGTAGCAGTAATGTTAGCAGGTTATGCTAATATATTCACCCATGTTGGGGATGGTTTTAGTGCCGCTTTAATGATAGGCGGGCAGGCTAATATTTTTACCAAAGTTGGCAATGGCACCACTTTGGCGGCTATGGTTGGTAATTTCAATATTTTTACTCACATTGGCAACGGATTTTCAGTTGCGTTTGCAATTGGGCAGGCTAATATTGTAACCAAAGTTGGATCAGGTGATCTCATCACAGCGGCTATTGGCCAAGCAAATATTGTTACCCATGTTAATTTAGAAGGAAGTGGCAACACCATGAGTTTGGTGGTTGGTCGAGCCAATATTGTTACCAGAATATCTTCATTAAAGGATTTTACAGTTACCGTATCCCCACTAGATTCCGTAGTCTCAGACCCTGTTTTGGAAAAACATCGCCTCTTCCCAAGAGGTAATGTATTTTCTGCGCCACAAAAATTCTTAACATCAGGCGTTGATGCACTCAAAGCAACTGGTGCTGCACTATTAGGTAGAAAGAACGAAGGCAGCATGGTTACATTTGCCGTAGGTCAGGCCAATATTATCACTCACATTGGCAATGGTGCAATGTTAGGTGTGGGTATTGGTAATGCCAATATCATTAGCAAAGTGGGCTTAGGTCAAACCATCCAAGCTGGCATCGGTAAAGCCAATATTCTTACTTCAGTTGGTGACAACGACAGCTTGCAAATTGCTATTGGTAAAGCCAATCTTGTTACTAAGGTGGGCTCTGGTTATAGCGCCATGATTGCTATCGGCAAAGCCAATATTACCACCAAAGTGGGTGATGGTTTTCATGCAGGGCTATCTATTGGAAAACTCAATGTTAATACCAATATTGGTGATGGAGTCGCAATCAATGCTTTGATTGGTAAATACAATCTCAACACTCGTGTGGGACATGGTGTTAATGTGGCTGTAATGAAGGGTGATTATAATGTCAATGTGCGTTATGGTGATGGGATGAATATTGCCTTGGCAGCCGGCAAAGGTAATATTACCGTCAAAATTGGTGACGGTGATTTTTATGGCGCCATGCTTGAAGTGGGTACTAACAAACAAAGCGTTACCGCTAAGATGAAAGCTCTTATGCAAGGCATGTTGTCCAATTTAAAGGAAACTGCCAAAAGTATTTTGGTGAGTCAAACCATAGGAATAGTCGTCAACGGAGACGAGGCAGACACAACCAAACTTCGTGGTACTAGCCACTCTACCCCTAAAGAACCAAAGGACTACACCAAAAATGTAGATTCTGTTAATAGAGATGTAGATCGCTCGAAATATCAGCAAACAAATGCCGATGAAAACTCAAATGTTGACACACAATCACAACAAGACAAGAATACTGTCAACTCTTTGAAAACCGATACACAGGTCGATAAAGGAGACGCCAATCAAGGCGCACAGGAAATTACGAATATTTTGGGCAGTAGTAACAATAATTTAATGCAAAACCAAGGCCAAGGGAATTCTGAGGGATGGAACGAATTAAACAAAAATGGACAAAGCGACCATCACAATAGTTATACCCAATTTGGTTCTATTGACAAAGTTAAGAACAAAGTCGATCAGGAGATCAAAGACAGCAAAAAAGGCATTAAGCAAAGTAAGAAAAACACACAAGAAGAACTTAATAATGTTAAACAGCGTGACAAAAATAATAAGTTGCACTTGCAGAACGAACAACAAAAAGCGACAAAGAATTTAGGGGATGCTAATCAAAAACATCAAAAAGTTAGTAATGAAAAAATAAACCAAGAAGGTCCAGTTTTGATTGCCATGAATGTCTATCTAACAGATGAACACTCAGCAACCAAAAGTGTTTTTGAAATAGGAGATAAGATCACAATTTCTTTGACAATGGACAAAGTCATGCGATATCAAAATGGTAAGGAGAAGTATGCTGCCAATTCTAAGATAATCATCAATGGTTTGGAATTTTCTCTCAGCACCAATCAAGGCTTTGCCAAATCCAATGCAAGTGCCATAGAAAGCACACAGTTGGTATTTGAACGTACTATTCAAGCAAATGATGCCTTTACACAAGGAAAAGGGTTTTCTATTAAATCATCAGCTGACTTAATTATAAGTGGTATTTCTGATAGGAAGGGCTACCCTCCCGCTTTCATCAATACAATCTATCCAGTCTCACTGAGCAACACTATTGTCAC
>NZ_UEXF01000004.1:5231-7768 GCF_900127505.1 thiotrophic endosymbiont of Bathymodiolus puteoserpentis (Logatchev)
GTTAATGTGGCTGTAATGAAGGGTGATTATAATGTCAATGTGCGTTATGGTGATGGGATGAATATTGCCTTGGCAGCCGGCAAAGGTAATATTACCGTCAAAATTGGTGACGGTGATTTTTATGGCGCCATGCTTGAAGTGGGTACTAACAAACAAAGCGTTACCGCTAAGATGAAAGCTCTTATGCAAGGCATGTTGTCCAATTTAAAGGAAACTGCCAAAAGTATTTTGGTGAGTCAAACCATAGGAATAGTCGTCAACGGAGACGAGGCAGACACAACCAAACTTCGTGGTACTAGCCACTCTACCCCTAAAGAACCAAAGGACTACACCAAAAATGTAGATTCTGTTAATAGAGATGTAGATCGCTCGAAATATCAGCAAACAAATGCCGATGAAAACTCAAATGTTGACACACAATCACAACAAGACAAGAATACTGTCAACTCTTTGAAAACCGATACACAGGTCGATAAAGGAGACGCCAATCAAGGCGCACAGGAAATTACGAATATTTTGGGCAGTAGTAACAATAATTTAATGCAAAACCAAGGCCAAGGGAATTCTGAGGGATGGAACGAATTAAACAAAAATGGACAAAGCGACCATCACAATAGTTATACCCAATTTGGTTCTATTGACAAAGTTAAGAACAAAGTCGATCAGGAGATCAAAGACAGCAAAAAAGGCATTAAGCAAAGTAAGAAAAACACACAAGAAGAACTTAATAATGTTAAACAGCGTGACAAAAATAATAAGTTGCACTTGCAGAACGAACAACAAAAAGCGACAAAGAATTTAGGGGATGCTAATCAAAAACATCAAAAAGTTAGTAATGAAAAAATAAACCAAGAAGGTCCAGTTTTGATTGCCATGAATGTCTATCTAACAGATGAACACTCAGCAACCAAAAGTGTTTTTGAAATAGGAGATAAGATCACAATTTCTTTGACAATGGACAAAGTCATGCGATATCAAAATGGTAAGGAGAAGTATGCTGCCAATTCTAAGATAATCATCAATGGTTTGGAATTTTCTCTCAGCACCAATCAAGGCTTTGCCAAATCCAATGCAAGTGCCATAGAAAGCACACAGTTGGTATTTGAACGTACTATTCAAGCAAATGATGCCTTTACACAAGGAAAAGGGTTTTCTATTAAATCATCAGCTGACTTAATTATAAGTGGTATTTCTGATAGGAAGGGCTACCCTCCCGCTTTCATCAATACAATCTATCCAGTCTCACTGAGCAACACTATTGTCACCAAGTTTGATAATCGCAATTTAACTGTAGTTGGTGATGCATTTCAAGGCTACACCATTGAGAAGCAAGTAGGTAATGCCTCTTGGGATACTGATGTCTTTTCTCAAGAAAGTTTTGTTGGTGACGGTTATGCAATTTTTACACTAAACTCAACTGCCGCCAGAAAAGGCATTATGTTGGGTTTATCTACTGACAATCCAGATGGCAGTTACAAGACCATTGAGCACGCTGTTTATCTTTACAACAATAAAATAAGAGATGTGCGTAATAACGATAAAAAATATGCTGATTTTAATCATAGATATAAAGTAGGCGATCAAATCAAGATTGAACGCAAAGGCACTGTCATCAATTATTATCATCTTGATAGCGATGGCAATGCAATTCGTACACTGGCAACGCAAACAGGTATCTCCACCACTTCAGCACTACATATTGACACTTCAATTAAAGACAAAGGTGCTAAGCTCACAGGCGTAAGGCTGGTTAAAGGCTTGAGTAACATAAGTAAATACACGATCGATGTGCACGCACCAAAACCCATTGCCAACGCTTGGCGTATAAGCAGTGTAGCTAGTAGTGGTGATGTCCTCACTATTGGCGATGAAATAAAAGTAAGCCTAACGCTGGACGAGGCAGTTACTTTGACAAAGGTTGGTGAAAATAAAATTACGATTGCTGGCAAAGAATTCGTTTTAACAGGTAGTAATAACACAATCACCAATATGTTGGAGTTTACTTACACTATTCAAGCTAACGACAAGATTAACAGTGACAATTTTCAGATTAACAATAAAAATGATATTGTTTTGAATGGCATTAGAGACACAGATGGTAATAATATTGATCTCAGTAGCATTAAGAGTCCTGCAAAAATCTCTAAGTCGTTACTTGACACTGAATTTGTTATCGGTGGCGGCAACAAAATAACCCACACTAATGGCGGCGTTTATGAAAAAACCGCTAGTGCTGGCTGGAATGCCGATGTTGCATCTTCCAAGGGCTTTATTAATGACGGCTATGTTATTGCCAAGCTTGGCAACACTGGCAGGGTAATGCTTGGACTTTCAAGTGATAATACTGATAGCTCTTACACTAGCATAGATTACGCTTTGTATGCAGATTCAGGTATAGGTAATAAATTTATCATCTATGAAAGTAGTGGGAAAAAGCGTAACACAGGTGTTGTTTATGTCGCTGGCGACTATATGAAAGTCGCTAGATCAGGTACCCAAATAAAATATTACCATATTAAAGCAAGTGATGGTCCTCA
>NZ_UEXF01000004.1:11535-12722 GCF_900127505.1 thiotrophic endosymbiont of Bathymodiolus puteoserpentis (Logatchev)
AACACTGGCAGGGTAATGCTTGGACTTTCAAGTGATGATTCTAGTGATTCTTACAGAAGTATAGATTACGCTTTGTATGCAGACTCAGGTATAGGCAATAAATTTGTCATCTATGAAAGTAGTGTGAGAAAGCGTGACACAAGTGTTGTTTATGCCGCTGGCGACTATATGAAAGTCACTAGATCAGGTACCCAAATAAAATATTACCATATTAAAGCAAGTGATGGTCCTCATGCCAAAGGCACTTTGCTTTACACCTCAAGCAAAACTTCAAATGCAAACACCAAATTGTTTCTAGACAGTTCTTTTCATAATGTTGGCGCTAAGTTAACAGATATGCAAATATTCAGTGGCAATAATTTGGCGCTTTCAGTGGATGTTTATGCACCCAAACCCACTGCTGATGCTTGGAATATAGAAGGCGCGGTGAATGACAAAGGAGCATTTACCCTTGGTAGTAAAGTTAAGATAACACTCGCGTTGGATGAAAACATTACTTTGGCCAATGTTGGTAGCAATAAAATCGTTGTTGCCGGCAAAGATTTCCTGTTAACAGGAACCAATGGAACGGTTACTAAGACATTAGAGTTCGTTTATACCGTTCAACTTAATGACAAAATCGACACTGCTTTTAATATCGACAGTAAAGATGACATTGTCTTGAATGATATTCAAGATGTAGATGGTAATAATATTGATTTTGGCAACATTTCCAATGGCTTAGATATTACTCCTATTAGTAAAAACCTTGTCCTAAACAGCAAAGGATTGGCGACTATCACCACGAATGTTACCAGCTGGCATAACGGCGGCACCGCTGCCAATATTAGCAGAATGACGGACGGCAACACCAGTTCAAGTGGTGTATTAGATTATGCCGTACATCCAAACAGTGCTAATGGAAAGTATATTTTGTTTGATTTTAAGGGGGTTAATTATAACAACGGCAGCTTTAAGCTCTATAATCGCAAAGCAGTTGTCAGCAGAATTAACGGATCAATTGTTGATTTTCTTAAAGACGGCGTAGTAGTTTCAACCCACACCATCAGTAATGCAGGTAATATTATTGAAATTACTCCAGTAAGCAACCTTGTTTTTGACCAAGTTAAACTTACCTTTAGTGGCGATGCGCAAAACTTCCGCGAAGTGAAGATTTTTGGTAAAAATACAACTTTATTAATAGATGC
>NZ_UEXF01000004.1:13741-16854 GCF_900127505.1 thiotrophic endosymbiont of Bathymodiolus puteoserpentis (Logatchev)
GAAATAACCGGCAGAAAAGGCGATATGCAAATCAATGCTGATGGCACTAAAACCATGGAAATGGGCAGTGAAAAAATGATTTATCAGTGGAACGATGACTTAAATATCGTTACCCAGCAGACTGAAGAATCCAAGCGTGCGGGGGAGATATTAGAAAACTTGAAACTAGGTTGTGTGAGCTCTAAAGGTTCATCTGATACCGGAACTGGCACTGGTACCGGCACCGGCACTGATATTGATACTGATATTATTGATATAGATAACATTCCAGATACCTTAACCAATGCACATATAGACTTCAATGACGCTGTTGGAGTGGGCTCATTTAAAACTGCCTACAATTTGAAAAATCAACCTGATTTATTGGTGTTATTATTACATTCAGAGGGTCAATCCAACGATATTGAAAATGAAGTAATGTGCTTAGAACAGCTAGAAGCGCTTGGTATGAAAACACCTAAGCGTTATAAGCAAATCACATTTGTAGACCAATCTACACCCAACTTTAATATCCAGCAACGCGGTTTGGTTGTGCAAAAGATTAAAGGTGCACGGGATATAAGATTAAGACGCAAAAAATATATTCAGCCTATGTCACAAGTGCTTGATAATTGCAATAACCAAACCTTAAAAGATGTCAAAAATTTGCAAAAAATATTTGCAAACAACCCCCATCTTTTTGTGCAGGATTTCCAAGGAGTTGTCTCTGAAGATGGTCAACTGTATGTGATAGATCCACAAAGTGTTGATTTGCATGAAAACAGCAAGCGTAATTCGAATATATTAGGTGCTTTGCAGGGATTTGAGCAAACTATTTTAAAACGCCACAAGCGTTTTACTGACAAAGCGCTCAATCATATTACCTATATTGACAGCAGAATCTGGGAATCTTACAGCGATATACGAAAACAACAAATGTTGAGCGATCTACAAAAAGAAGACAATAAAGCCCTTGTTGCTTATAATTTTGCAACAAATGAAAAAGAAGTCATTCATGAACCAAGTGACAGTCAAAATCTAGACTTTGACACCATTGAAGTCATTACCCAAGATAACCAAAACCAAAATGTTGATTTAAGAAAAGAGAGTATTGATTTTATGAATCAACAAGGTTGGGTGAAAAGCAGAGATCTTGTTTTCCGTGCAAACACCTCTGAGGGCCACGAAGCCTTAAACCTGAAAAGTAATGGCAAGAACAAATACAACATTATTCTGTCCATTGGCGAAGACAAGGTCACCAAAGACGCTGCCGCCGCATTGCTTGGTAAACACCCCGATACCAGTATTATTGCGACACTTGATGAGCAAGGAAAATTGGTTTTTCCAAAGGACAAAGCATTTACGCCTGATTCCAGTGTACGGATCAATATTGTTGGGCATTCAGAAGCATTGGAAAAAGTGGGGGCGACAAAGTTAGCGAATTACACCGATCAATTAGTGCGACACTACAATATAAATTCAGTGGATAGTTCCGCCTACTTAAATCGTGCTGCTTTGGTGGGTTGTAACAACGAAAAACTCAGTCAAGATTATGCCAATCAACTCTATACCCGAAAATATTTAAGAGACGCTAGCGTTACCGGTAGATTAGGCGATATGCATATAAATGAAGATGGTTCTAAAACAATGGGCGATCGTGATCAAAAAATCATTCATCGTTGGAATCACGAATCTCAAAAATCTACTTGGACAACGGAAAGCTCTAACAATGTTGGTGATGTTTTAGATCATCTAAAGTTGGGATTAGATGATAAAACCGCCTTAAATATTCCCGATGCATTGACTTATGAGGAGATAGGCAAGCCTATTGACAAAGGTAGCACGAAAGTTGCTTATACCTTAAAAAACCATCCTGATCTATTATTTTTACAACTGGGGAAAAGTCCAGCAAACAGAAATTATATTAGACAATTAAGAAACGAAGTTGAGTGGATTAATAAATTTAGAGAATTGGGTATTAAAACGCCAAAATATCTTAAGGTTGTTTCCATGATTGATAAGGATAATCAAGAACACCATGGTATTTTAGTTGAGCGTATTCATGACTCATTCATGGTAAAGCCAGGGTGGGTACCCCTTAAAGAAGAGCGCGTAACACACAAAACACTGGCCGACATTCAGACTTTGTTACAACATTTTTCAAACAATCCAGATTTGATGATTGCTGATTTGCAAATGTTAGTAGGTAGAGATGGGCAACTTTATGTTATAGATCCAGCAAATCCTAATTCGCCGTCGATTCAGTCTTCATTCCCTGGTTCACAACAATTTAGAATGAAGAGTATAAATGGTTTGAGAAGGTGGAGAGACGCCTCGCTAAATGTTCTAAAAACTTTTAACCAAAACAAAGGCGTGCACGCCATTTTTGTTAGCAAAGAGATGTTAGAGCGTGATCCAGAATTTGAAAAAAGTCTATTAGATAAAGCACAAAAACAACAAGACCTTGTTGTTATGAATTACGACGCAGAAGGCACAACCAAAGTGCTTTACGAGCCAAAAACCAACTATAAAATAGATAGAATTGAAGTAATGGTTGATAAAAGCAATCACTTTATTAGTGAAACTCAAATGAAATCTTTAATAAGAGACAATCCTAAAGTGTCCAGTGATATGGTTTTTCGTCACGCACTCAAAAAAGACTTCAGCAATTACCGAAGTAACATTATCGTTCAAAACGGCAACAGCGAAGCCGCCGTCAAAGCCGCCCAATCCCTTGCCAATAAACACCCTGAGAGTAGCATTATTGTTCATTTTGATGACAATAACAAATTGGTTACATCAGACAACGAGATTTACACCCCTAAAGGCAATGTGCGCCTTAATTTTGTTGATCATGGAGAAAATTTTGCCAATGGTGAAAATGGCATGGATAAATTGACCGATAAAGTCAAGCAGATTTATGACACTTACGCCAATGAAAATACTCATTTTGAGCGCATTGCCCTAGTAGGTTGTGATACTACCAACATCAAGCAAGGTCTAGCTAGGAATTTTGCCAAAACGATTTACGACAATATGCCAGCACTAAGAACTGCACAAATAACGGGCAGAGGGGGCGAGGTAGAGATCAATGAAAACGGCACTAAGACGATGAAAACAGGAGGCACTAAAAC
>NZ_UEXF01000005.1:0-2532 GCF_900127505.1 thiotrophic endosymbiont of Bathymodiolus puteoserpentis (Logatchev)
CTTTGTCCGAAGGCGGTGTATGCCATGCGTTCAACGATGTTGCCTTGTCCATCGGTGATGGTGTCTATTGAGCCGAGGTTGTCGTAATGTAGATAACGGGTTTTATCGGGGATTGGTGTTGCTGGCGTGCCTGATGTACCTGATGCACCTGTTGTGCCTGATGTACTCGTTGTGTCGGTTTTGATGTGAATGGCAATGAGTTGTTTATCTAGATAGATAAAGTGTTTATGCTCAGTATTGGTGTTTTGTTTGATTTTTTCATAAACCTTGCCAAAGTATTGAGTGGTGATGGTGGTATTGTCACTGCTTTTTGTTTGTACTTTTTGGTAACGACTTCTATTAGGTGCATAGGTGAAGGTTGTGCTGTCTCCTCCTTTGGTGAATTTCTTGGGCTTGTTAAATGATGTCCAAGTAATAGATTTATTGCCATTTTTGATCATATTGCCATTGGCATCGTAAGTGTAGGCTCTGTCTTGGTTGCTGGTATTGATTCTTAGGCCTGTGATTGAATTTGGCGTGTGGGGATGGGTGCTATTAACATTGTTATACTTGTAATCACCAACATCAGCTTTGTTGAGGATATTGCCATTGATGTTGTATTGGTAACTAACGGCATAACTATAATCAACATCATCAATCTTACCGGTGGTGCTTGATTGGGTTAGGCGGTCTAGGGCGTCATAAGTAAAGCCTTCGCTCAAACCTGAGATATGGTTTTGTCTTTGCGTGACATTGTCCATCAGGTCATATTCATATTCTAGGTTACGAATTTCATCAGGCTGATTGGATGGATTGTTTAATAAATTGCACACTGACCCTAATTATTTCAAATAAAGGGTAGCGTCCTCTTTTATTCAGTCAGTCCTTTTTTTATTTTATAAATAATATATCCAATAAAACCATAAAGAAATACATTTAGAATAAGGGATGCAAGTGAAAAAATTACGTTGTTTGCCATAGTAAAAAACCAAAATGGCCATGTAACTGTCATCAACTCGCCGCAAACATTACCAGCCTCTTCAATAAATAGAGATGGATAATCTATATAGCTACAAAAATCCACTATAGATGTTGTTGTTTCTCCAGAAAGATAAACCCAAAACATAGGAATTATTAAACCACCGACTCCCCATAACAAAATAACATTCCTTTTATTGTACATATTCTTTCAAATCACGCATAAAGTTGCTAGGTTTCCAACTATCTGGTATTGAAATACCAATTTTTTCTAACCCAATTCTAACTACATCCACACAACTATTATCAATAACATGGTAGTTTAGATCATAAGATACATCCAAATTATCTAAATAATCTTGATAAATACGGTCTTGTCTTGGCGTTGTTCTAATGACAACATTGTCAATACGTGCGTTTGAATAATCTGGTCTCATCTCCCCAACTCCCCATAATGACCCATTTTTTGAATAAAAACCTCTGGTGTTATTGCTGTTTACCGCTGAACCTAGATGTCCAAATGGATTTCCTTTTCCTCCAGCATACATATTAATATGTAAATCATTAAATGTCAGGTTTCACCACGTTATTCCCTACTTTCAAAAACCACACTCCGAAACATATCAGGCTTTCTGATAAACAAATCAGGCTTCAAATTATACCAATACTCTAAAGCCTCATAAGGCGTCCTTACCTTAATCTCTTTTCTAAGTCCACCATGTCCACGATTAAAATTATAAAAAATCAAAAACTTGTTCAAATCTTGCTTCATTTCATCAATGTTTTGATACGTTATCGCCTTAACTGTTGCATTCTTAATCGTGCCATTGACGCGCTCGACCATGCCATTGGTTTTAGGGGTTGCAGGCTGTGTTAATCGATGCTCAATCTCACTGCGTGAACAGAGTTTGTCAAATTTGTGTTTACCACTAACTTGCTTGTCTTTAGTGACAAACTTATCAGTAAACTCTAAGCCATTATCAGTTAATATATGCGTAATTGTAAAAGGATAAAAGTCCTTGCAATTATTAAGGAACTCAACGGCATTGATAGCGGTTTTATTCTCATAAATCTCAAAATAAAGCACCCTAGTAGCACGATCAATGGCAACAAACAAATATTGCTTCTTACCCGCTAGTTTTGGTAAATAGGTAACATCAATGTGTAAATATCCAGGCTCATATTCCTTAAATGTAGAGGCTTGTTGTTTCTTTTCTTGTGGCACTCGGTTAATGCCAAAACACACCAAAGTGCGATATACATTACTCCTATTGGCATTTGGCATGCAGGCAACAATACTATCAGTTAAGTCATCAAGTTCTAACCAAGTGAGGGTTCGTACTACTCGAATAATCTCACGCTCGGTCTCATTTAAAGCGTAGTGTATTGTCTTTGGTCTTGAGGTTTTGTCTTTAACAAAATCACGACTCTTCCATTTGGCAATGGTTTTAGTGCTAACACCAAAGCGGTGTGCTAAGGTAGTATTCGAAGCCTTAGCCCCGTGTATAATCGCTCTTGAATGTGCATTAGTATTCGCATTCATGTGGTAGTTCTGTTTCATATATTCTCCTTTTT
>NZ_UEXF01000006.1:0-11543 GCF_900127505.1 thiotrophic endosymbiont of Bathymodiolus puteoserpentis (Logatchev)
GTTGATATCTTTGGCGTTACCACTAATGCTATTGTCTGCTTGAATGTCAACACCCACTGCATGAATGTTGTTGTTGGCATTAAGCGTAATGTTATTGCCACTGAGGGTTGAGTTAACGGCGGTTTTTTTAATTCTACCTTTTTAATCCTCAGTAGAGCTGTAGAGCGAGCCCATCCCAACCAAACCTGCAAGGGAGAAACTTTTTGTTTTACTGTAAGACTCATTCAGGCTACCATCATAGCCTGCTTGGATGTTGATGTCTTTGGCGCTATCTAGACTGAGTTTTTGTTGTGCTTCTATATTAGAGCCGGTGATGTTGATATCCTCTTTAGTGGTTTTTAGAGTGAGGTTATTGGCACTTAGATTTGAGGCAATATTATTTACAGTGGCTTTGGTGTCAATACTAACACTGCTAGATAAAAAGCCCTTAGAGCTGGCTTTCATTTGAGTGGCTTTGGAGTCTTGAACTGAGGCTATGTTTAGATTATCGCTTTTTATAGTGGCATTATTGGCAGAGACTTTTGAGCCTTGGATGTTGATGTTATTTGCATTAATGTTTAAATCACCAGTTACTTTGATGTGACTGCCTTGGTGCTGAATGCTTTGTGAGTTGGAGTAGTTATCACCACCACCTGCTTTTAGATCGGTGGTGTTTTGCTGGGTCGTGATATTGAGGTTATTGGCTGTAATAGTTAAGTTTTGTGCTTTAATATTACTGGCTGTATTGCTCATATCTTCAGCGTTGATGCTGATGTTTTTGCCTTTGAGGTTTGAAGCCTTGCCAATGGTTGTTGTTGTGTCTCTTTTTTGTGTTGTGGTTTGTTGATTGGCAATATTGGTAAGGGTTTTTGCTGTTAGGTTGAGGTTGTTATTTGCTGTTATATCCCCTGACTGGTTGAAAAGGGTGTTTTGTGCGTTTAGATTGATATTGTTGCCTTTAAGCGCACCGTTTTGATTAGTGATATTGTTAGCACTAATGTGGGTGTCTTTTGCTGAGGTTATATTGCCACTATTGACGATTGTGCCATTGCTGTTGATGGTGATGTTTTGTGCGCTTAAGAACGCTTGAGGTGTTTTGCTTAAATCATCCAGTGTTGCATTGGCTAAATAGAGTCTTGGCATCAGTGCTGTGTATTGTTTGCCATTGAGTTCAACGGTTTGGTTTTCATACCAAACGATGTCTTGAGTTAGAGCCTTGATGGCTGCTTTGCTAAGCGATACACCAAGGGTGATTTCAACGCCTTGGTCGGTTAGTTTTTCATATTCTTCATTGCTTTGATTAAAGAGCCGATCAAAGGTGGCATTCATATCAAAATTTGCATACAGCTGTGCTTTTTTGGTTTGCTCGTTAATTTGTCTTTGCAGTTGTTGATGCTCCCAATAGGCATCGCCTAGGGTAATAGGATTAGACATTGTTGGATCTAAGAATCTAATATTGGGTCTGGCGAATAGGTATTGTGAGGCTTTGAACTGGGTAATATCAACAAATTGATTTCTAGTTTCTATTAGGTAAGGTTGCTTAGCACTAGGTTTTATAACCCTATACTCACCATTTAAGGCAATAGCGCCAATTTGACTATCGGTATCAATATTAGGCTTGATGGTTAATATTGGGTCGTTACTAGCGCCATCTGCGTTTGCAGCAGGTGCGCTCTCAGGTGCTTGTGCGTTAGGTTCGTACTCTGGGTTATCGGTATTATAGCCATTGATAATGGTGGTAGCATTTATGGTTAAATTATTACCTGCACTAATAGCGGCTTTGTTTATACTATAAACTACCTCACTTCTACTATCTACTATGTCAGCGTACTTAGTGCGATAAGCGTATCTTTTACAACCACCACCACTCCACCAGTTTCTTTTCTTTTCACAATATTTTTCTTGCCACATCTTGCCCCACTTGCGATATAGATTGTGGGTATCTATTGAGTCTGTATTATTTTTAAAGGTATTGGTGTTAATCGTAACATCGTTACTAGCAGTGATGATGGAGCTAAGGTTATTGATTTCCTGAGAGGCGGTGATAGTAATATTATTGCCTGCTGATATCAGTGATAACTGTGAGGCAAGAGTGGATACTGCCTCGTCTTGTTCTAGTATTAGCGTTTGATCCATGACATAGTCGCTCTTAACAACCTTCTCATTAACATCATAGCCATAGTAGCCATCATTATCATCTTGCTTGGCATCATAACGATAAGCGGTGTTGTTAAGGGTTTTGGCATTAATGGTGATATTGTTATCAGATTTAATCACGCCTGATTTGTTATTAATGACTAGGTTTAAGTTATTGTTTGTGCCATTATTTGAGTTGTTATTTGAGTTGTTATTTGAGTTGTTATTTAAGTTGTTGTTTGTATCATTAATGAGAATACTGCCCTGTGCAACGATTGAGCTTTTATCGTTTAACAGCTGATTAGCAGCGGTGATATGTAGCTGATTTTTTGCATAAATTAATCCCCCTTGGGTTTGAGCGGTGTTTTGGGTATTGTTTAGCGTGTTGGCTGTGATATTGAGATTAGCACCTGCTGCCAGTTGCCCACCTTGATTGTTAAGCGTATTGGCGCTAATATCCAAGTTGGCTTGGGCAATGGTGTCTTTACCCTCGTTTTGATAGGTTTGATTTGTATTAATAGCAATATTTTGTACCGCTTTTATATCACCTGATTGCGTGATATCTCCACTATGAGAAGTTAGGCTAATGTCTGTTTGTGAGCTCAGGTTTGCTTTTAATACTAGATCACCATCAGCCATGATTTCTAACTTGGATAAGTCGGTGATAATATTGCCACCTGCGGTATTAACGCCTGCACCTTTTTCAGTAACGATGAGTTTAATGCTACCTGCTGAGATATTGGCTAGATGTGAGGCATCAATGCCAAACTCAATAGCAGAGGCGTTGGCATCTGAGCTAACCTCACCAGTCGTGTAGTTATAATAATCATTACCTTGTTTTAAGGCTAGGTCTTGTTTGGCTTGAAGTTCTCCTCTTAGCGCAATGGCTCTTGAGATGATATTAACCTCATCTGTGTTATTGGCATATAAACCAAGCTTGCCAATGACAAAATTAGAAGTTAGGTCATTGTTGATTTTAAAGCCAGTTATTGCACCATCACTCATCCGTGATTGCCCACTCACCATAGTCAGCTTGGAAGTGTTGATAAAACTACAGCCATTACAATCAAAGCCATTAGGATTGGCAATCACCACAGCTGCATCTTGACCAAACACTTCCAAAGCACCGTTTAATACTGAGCGATTAGTAGTGCCTACTTCATTCAGGATAATATCAGCGTTTTGGTTAAGGTTAGGGTTGCCATATACCGCACCACCAAGTTGTGAGGTGCCCATGACTTTTGAGTTGTTGAGTATTGCCCCTTGATTGCCGACATTAAACTTGTTGTAGTGATTGATAGAAACCCCAACAGAGTTGGGGTTTGCAATATTGATTAAATCAACCCCGTTGGCTGTTGTGTCTATAAAAGTTGTTGGGCTTTTGGTGGTGTTTACGACTTGATTGGCGGCGTAGACATTGCTTATGCTGCCTACGCCTATACCTACACCTACACTTAATACAAAAGCGTTTAAGTGGCTGAGGATTAACAACAGGGTGAAAGGCTTTTTGAGTGTGTGCATTTGGTGTTTTGGATTGGTTTTTTTAAAAAGTTTTATTTTAACCCTAAAGAATTCCATTGAGGAGGTAAAATTTCGCTTCTGAAACTGCTTGGTATGTTGAATTATTTGTTATTTTTGTTATTAGTTTACTGGCAGTAGGCTTTTTTTAAGTGTAAGTATAGGTGTTTATCTTAATTGCGTCACTACTCAGGCTAATTTTGGATTGTTTTGATAGTACTAATACAATTCATTGTCTTTGTTTTTTAGTTAGTGTATTGGCAGTTATTTGGATTTTATTTTTCTTCTTTTTATTAAAAAGATTGTTTGAGAGAAAATGGTTAAAAAATTAAAAATTGTTTTTATATCGTTGAGTTTATTGAGTAGTTTTGTTGTTGCTGATATTAATGATGATATTCAAAGAAAGCAAGCGCAGGATAGGCGAGAACTTGAACTTAAGAAATCTTTAAGAGAACAACTTAAACTCAAAACAAAGCAGCAAACAATACTTGAGCAGAAGGTTAAATCCAATATTGCTGAGTCAAATAAATGTGTCAACATTAAACAAATCAACATCTCAAAACAAAGTTTAATAGAGGCTCAATTAATTAACAATCTTAAGCAAGAATACCAAAATAGGTGCCTTGGTGTTAAGCAAATTAATCAGTTGATTAAAGGGTTACAAAATATCTACCAAACTCATGGTTTTGTTACCAGTAAAGTCGGGCTTAGCGTTCCACAAACCAAACTTAAGCAAGGTATCTTAGATATCAGTATTAAAATAGGCTTTATAGATTTAGTCAACTTTAACTCACAAAATATTGATAATACTGCCTTTGTAAAACAGTTAATTTTTGATGACTTGATTAATAAGCCCTTGAATGTCAATGACATCAGCAAGCGTATTGATCATGTTAATCGACTAAATTCTCATCAGGCAAAACTAAACATTAAGCCCAGTAAAAAACAATATCACTCCGAGATTGTTATCAATGATAACAAACAAGATTATCAGCCGTTTAGTGTTACTTTTGATAATTCAGGCTCAAAATCAACAGGTGTTGAGAAGATAAAGCTGAATGCTAATTGGGATGATTTTTTGATTCCGCTGTCCAAATGGACGCTTAATTATGCTTTTCCAGCCCATACAGAAGAAGATAAAAAAGATTCAAATGCCTATACTCTAGATGTGTCTTTTCCTTATAGGGATTATTTGTTTAATTACAACACAACAAAGTCTGATTACAATACCAATCAAATATTAACAACGGGTGATGCTTTCTATTCATTTGGCAACACCACAACCAAAAACTTTTATTTAACAAAATATCTAAACAAGAGCAATGAACAAAATAACAAAATCAAACTGGGGTTAAGTTTAAGTGACGAAGAAAGTTATTCGAAGTTACGAGGCATTATTACTAAAAATAAAGTCGGATCTAGAAAACTCAGTGTTTTGTCTTTAGGGTATGAGCATAGTTTTCAGCTAAGTGATAAATCGACTTTGTATTTAAATCCAAGTATTCATAGAGGTATTGATGCTTTTGATGTGTTAAATGATGATGAGTCTGGGCTAGATACTAAGGCGCAATTTAGTTTACTTAAATTCTATGGTTATTATGCAAAGCCTTTAGAGCTAAGCAAAAAACGATTTAATTTTATGAGCAGCCTCAATATGCAAATCAGTGAAGATGCGTTGTTCGCCGCACAAAGTTTTAGTATTGGTGGGCAGGGTAGTGTTAGAGGTTTTAAAGATGAGTCAATAGCTGCAAAATCAGGGTTCTATATACAAAATAACTTATCAACTAATTTAAATCAATGGTTAGGTAGAACGCAGGATAATAGCAAAATAATTGGCACGATATTTTTTGATTATGGCCGTATTCATTCAAGCTCATCGGATTATCAGTCTTTATCGGGTGCTGGTATTTCAATTAAACTTCAAAATAAAGATATTGATACTGAATTAACAGTGGCTAAAAACTTGAAAAAACCAAATTCTATTAATGAAGATAGTGCGATTTATTTTACGATTAGTTATAAATTTTGAGAGCAGAAATCATCAATAAAATCTCAAACTCACTCTTAGAGGGCTTTATATAAATAGGAATAATCATCAGAAACCCACTTGGCGATTTTTCCAACGACACCCAGCAGTTCTGGAGGGTAAACCCAGCCTTAGCCTTGCTAGGACAAGGTTTAAAAAAATCGCCAAGTGGGCAAAAATTGGCTTTTGCTAATCATCCCTAATTTATGCAAAGGTCTTTATGATATTGTCAATGACATTAATTATGTAATTGCAGTTTTACCAATCTAATTGGATCAAAGATAGAGTTGGTTTAAAGCATTAGATGATAAAATTCTAGAAATTAAAGGTGGTATAAAAAATGATAATAATTCCAGCAATAGATTTAAAAAATGGGCAATGCGTGCGTCTAAGACAAGGTTTAATGGAAGATACGACGGTATTTTCCGATAATCCAGTAGAGATGGCGGCGCAGTGGGTGGCGCAAGGCGCAAGGCGTTTGCATTTGGTAGACCTTAATGGGGCGTTTGAAGGTAAGCCTGTGAATGCAGCTAGTGTGACGCAGATTGTATCGGCATTCCCTGAGTTGCCTGTACAGATTGGCGGCGGTATTCGTAATATGGATATTGCTAATGCGTATATTGAGGCGGGGGTTAGTTATTTGATTATTGGGACAATGGCAGTGACGCATCCTGAGTTTGTATCGCAGTTGTGTCGTGAGTTTCCTGATAAAGTGATTGTGGGCTTGGATGCCAATGATGGCTTGGTGGCGACCCAGGGTTGGGCGCAGAAGACGGATTTGCATGTGGTGGATTTATCGAAAAAATTCGAGCAAGATGGGGTGAATTCGATTGTTTATACTGATATTGCACGAGACGGTATGATGCAAGGGGTGAATGTTGAGGCGACGACGAGTCTTGCTAAGCAAACCTCAATTCCTATTATTGCTTCAGGAGGCATTACCAATATAGAGGATATATCTGGATTGTTGAGCGAGGCACATCACGGCATTATGGGTGCAATTACTGGGCGGGCTATTTATGAAGGTACGCTTGATTTTGCTCAAGCGCAGCAACTTTGTGATGCAAAACAATGAAAATTGAAGTCGCCTATGCATTAGAGAATAAACAAACGCTACTTGTTTTGGAAGTGGATAAGGGTACGACACTTGAGCAGGCGATAGTGTTGTCTGGCATTATGGCGTCTTATCCACAAATCGATTTATCTAAGGATAAGACAGGAATTTTTGGCAAGATTGCTAAATTGGATACTGTTTTGCGTCCAAAAGATAGAGTTGAAATTTATCGACCTTTAATTGCCGACCCAAAGCAAGTGCGTAAAGAGCGTGCCGCACAAGGTAAAAAAATGCGTAGTGGCAAAAAAGCTTGATTTTTGTTACAATAGCAACTTAATGATTACCAAACTTTAAATGAACGAAGAACAACCTCCCTCGACATTGTCTTTTTTGCAAAGATTAAAAAAACGATTTTTTCACATACCACTACGCTCAAGTGATGAATTATTGCAATCCTTAAAAGAGGCTGAACAGAGCCGTGTGATTGATTCACACTCGCGTTCAATTATTGAAGGCACGATGCAGCTTGAGAATATGGAGGTGCGTGATGTTATGGTGCCTAGGTCAAAAATGATATTGATTGACTATCAGGCAAGGACTCAGGATTTGCTTAATATTATGATTGAGTCTGCACATTCTAGATTTCCAATCATTAATAACGAACAACATAAAATCTTAGGAGTTATTTTAGCTAAGGATTTACTGAGTCATTTTGCAGGTGAACAAAAATCTGAGTTTAATTATAAGCAATATTTACGCGATGCTGTTCTAGTGCCAGAAAGTAAAACTTTGGGTGCGTTATTAAGAGATTTTCAGCAAAAAAAATCACACATGGCGATTGTAATAGATGAATATGGTGAGATTGCGGGTTTGGTGACATTAGAAGATGTGTTAGAACAAATTGTGGGTGAAATTGAAGACGAACATGATTTAGAAGAGGATAATATCATTGATTTTAGTGGCGGGCGTTATTTGCTTAAAGGACATACGCCGATTGAAGAATTTAATGAATTTTTTAATATTAAATTGCAGGTGGAGGATGTGGACACTGTGGCAGGTTTGGTTATTGCTGGTTTTACTTATTTGCCAGAGCAGTTGGATGAGATTGATTTGCAAGGGTTTCATTTTAAGGTTTTAAAGGCAGATTCTCGAAGATTGCGTTCATTAGAAGTAACTAGAAATTAATAACAGGTAATTATGTCATCCACAGAGACTTTCACACAACCCTATCACAATTTATGAAACATATAAAACAGCACCTTTCTAGCACCACACAGCAGTCCTCTAGGAGGGCTTATCCATATTCTTCTCATTTTTATATAAAAAATGTACTATCTTCTAATATCCCTTAAACTTATAATAAGATTATGCAAAAATCTCTAGAACAAACTGCACACACAGCAATTGAGCTGTTAAAAAAATACAAAGTTAGTGATTATGAGTTGTTGCTTGACTCAAGCTCAGGTGTTTCTACTGCGGTAAGGTTGGGTGAGGTCGAAACCCTGCAATATCATCTAGATAAAGGTTTTGAAGTCAATGTATTTTTTGGCAAAAAGAAAGGTCATGCATCAAGCGTTGATGTTAGTAAAGACAGCCTTGATAAAACTATTAAATCTGCTTGTCTGATTGCGAAATATACCCAAGATGACCCTTTTAATGGGTTAGCTCCAAAAGCATTAATGGCATTTGATGCGCCCGATTTAGACCTGTATCACCCCTGGGATTTGGATGCACAACACAGTATTGATATTGCTAAAGCTTGTGAGGAAGCGGCGCTCGCACAAGATGAGATTGATAATTCTGAAGGTGCAGAGGTGTCTAGTTTTCAAGGCGAAGGCTTATATGCCAATTCTAACGGTTTGATTATCACGCAAAGTAGCACTCGTCATTCATTAAATTGTGCGCTAATTGCCAAGCGTGATGATGATATGCAAACAGCATATGAATACACAACAGCACTTGATGCAAATACGCTAGAAACGCCACAACTACTTGGTAAAAAAGCAGCAAAACTTGCACAGCAGAAATTGGGTGCGCGTTCGCTCGCTTCACAAAAATGTCCTGTGATTTTTACCCCACGCGTATCTGGTGGCTTGTTTTCACAACTCTTGGGTGCATTGGGTGGCTCTAGGCAATACAAAAAATCTACTTTTTTATTAAACAGTATTGACAAAATTGTTTTGCCAGAAGACATTAGTTTTTGTGAGCATCCTTTTGCTAAAAAGACGCTGGGTGCCAAGGCGATTGACCGCGATGGTGTGCTTAAACGCGAGCAATATTTTATTGAAGATGGTCGTGTTAAAAGTTATATCATGGGGCAATATTCTGCCAATCAATTAGGGCTACAAACCACCGCTAATGCGGGTGGTGTGAGCAACGGTATTGTTGAGTCGAGTTTTAACGGTGGCTTAGATGAGATGATTAAGGTGATGGATAAGGGTTTAATAGTAACAGAATTAATGGGGCAAGGTGTGAACGGTACAACGGGTGATTATTCTCGTGGCGCATTGGGGTTTTGGGTGGAGAATGGTGAAATCCAGTATCCAGTATCAGGGCTTACCATTGCTGGCAACCTTAAAGACATGTTATTGGGTATTGTACATGTGGGTAATGATGTGGACCAGCGCAATAATATTAAAGTTGGTTCTGTACTGATTAATCAAATGACGGTGGCAGGCGAAAGCTAATGGGCAATTTTGATATTGTCATTGTGGGTGGTGGCATGGTTGGGCAAGCATTTGCCTTGTCAATGGTAAAGCGTCATCAAAGCAATCTGAGTATTGCAATTATTGAGCCGAATAACCCAAATCCTGAAGTAAAAGAAAATTTCCATACGCGTGTGAGTGCGATCACCCCAACTTCAGAAACATTTTTAAAAGACATTGGTGTGTGGGATTTAATTCAACGCAAGTACGCTTTTACTGATACTAAAGTATGGGATGAAAATTCGCATGGTGCGCTGGATTTTTCAATAGCAGATGGGGATTTAACGCATTTAGGGCATATCATAGAAAATGACTGCATTCAATTGGCTATGTATACGGCATTGGCTGATACTACAGTAGAATTCATTAGCGCTAAACTTGATGACATTAATAAAACTCAGCAAGGTTATTGTTTGCATTTGGATGATAAACAGCAACTTCAATGCTCGTTATTAATTGGTGCAGATGGTGCGCGTTCTCGTGTTCGAGATTTGGCAGGTATTGAATTTAGTGAAAATGATTATCAGCAAAAAGCCGTTGTTTGCAATATTCGTTCAAACAAAGGTTTTGAGAATACAACTTGGCAGCGGTTTTTGTCTGAAAGCATTATTGCACTATTGCCATTGAGTAAAAATGAAGCATCCATTGTTTGGTCGGCAGAAAAACACCTTGCTGATGAATTATTGGCATTATCGCCTGAGGCGTTTGCTAAGCGACTTTCAGCAGGTGTAGAAGTTCGCTTTGGTGAGTTTGAAATATTGAGTGAGATTCAAGCTTTTCCACTGATTGAGCGAAGTGCTAAAGATTATGTTAAAGAAAATTTAGCACTCATTGGCGATGCGGCGCATAATATCCACCCATTGGCAGGGCAAGGTGTTAATTTAGGTTTTTCTGATGTTGTTGAATTATCACGGCAATTACACACTAACAATAAACTTTTGGGGGGTTATTTGGTTTTACGAAAATATGCCAGAGCCAGAAGATTAGACAATGAACTTATGGCAAAAACTATGAGTGGACTTAATTGGATTTATAAAGAAAACAACGAGCCACTTAGGTGGTTACGAGGCTTTGGTATGAATTTAATCAATGACAATTCAACATTTAAATCATTTTTTCAAAAACACGCTACTGGCAGTCAATAAATCTTAGTTGGAGTAATGATTGTATCAAGTGCCACATCCCAAGACTGACTGTCAATCTTAGCAACTTGTTGACAATCAAAAGCCAGTCCATAGAGTTTTGGGCTGTTGTAGTTTGTTTGGTTTTTTTTAAAAGACAAAGCACGATCGTAGAAGCCACCACCCATGCCAATACGGTTTTTATTCTTATCAAAACCCACCAATGGTATAAAGATAACATCCAGTTGTTTAGTGTTTAATACCTCAGTAGCAACGGGTTCATCAATACCGAATTTGTTTTTTTTAAATTCATTACCAATTTTTGCAAATTTAAGACTTTTGCCGACTAATATCGGTAAATAGATACTAACACCTTGTTTTTCTAAGAAATTATGAATATATTTTGGGCTGATTTCACCATCGTTTTCTAAATAAAGGGCGATTTTTTGTCCATTTTGAATATTGCTTATTTTTTGCATTTGATGCAATATTTTTCTGGCAGACTGTGCTCGCTCGCTCGCTGTGATGGCGCGCCGTTGTTGTCTTAAAAGTTGGCGGGTTGCTTGCATTTTGAGATTATAACATGAATACATTAAAACGCCCAAGCAGAGCTTAGGCGTTAGGGTGAAATTAGAGTGTCTATCACCCTGCGGGCTTTAAACCTGAACCATATGGTTCAAGGCGGAAGTTTGAAGTTTGCCGCAGGCTTCCCACTTCAAGGTGGGCTTGCACAATAGCAACCTATCGCATTTCCTTATTTGTTTATTTATCAGCTCAGGGGACAAAAGCCAAACGCAAACATAATAGACAGTTACTATTATCGCTGTTTTGGCGTATCAATAAACATTTTTTTGCATTTTTAGTAAATAGTCAACCCTTAAAAACCACACAACAAATTGATTTATAACAATAAAACCAACAATAACCCTAGACAAATCAACCAACTTTTGCTAAAATACCTCTTATTTCTTGGTCGTTTTGCTTAAAAAAATGTTAACTAAATC
>NZ_UEXF01000007.1:0-1758 GCF_900127505.1 thiotrophic endosymbiont of Bathymodiolus puteoserpentis (Logatchev)
TTTTTTGTGGTGCTGGATAAAAAGCAGTTTTGTTGATTTAGATGGTTGGCAAAATGGGTGGTTTTGGTTTGTTTGGAGTGGGTTTTTAAGGGGCGACTAAGTAATTGGAGATTGTTGTCTGAAATTGTTGGGGCTTTATACTTTTAGTTTTTCACTGATGTAATGCTTAACTTCAGCAGTGAGTCTTATGGCTTTGTTCTTTTTTTGATATCTCTCACAAGCAAGCCTGTTGGCTTGTTTGTGAGAGAGATCCTTTTTTGCCAGTATTGCGAGATAATTCTCTAGAAATAGTTGATTTATTTCTATTCATTGATTTGGCAATAAAAGTTTGGTTGTATCCTTGTTTATTTAGCAGGTAAATATGGTATCTTTGTTCGTAGGTCAATTGTGTATATTTTTTTGCATGTTTCACTCCTTTGTCTTGTCGGATTAAGGGTGTTTAATATACCCTTTGGCCGACTAATTGAGTATTGCATTTATGATGTGAATTCAAGTATTTATAATTAGGAAAAAAATGAAAATAATAAAATTGCATGTCTTAGGTTTGCTGTTTGTTGGCAGTTTTAATGTGTTAGGCACTGAATGTAAGATTAAAAATAAAGATT
The DNA here is from genome assembly GCF_900127505.1 of thiotrophic endosymbiont of Bathymodiolus puteoserpentis (Logatchev). Taxonomy (NCBI): domain Bacteria; kingdom Pseudomonadati; phylum Pseudomonadota; class Gammaproteobacteria; species thiotrophic endosymbiont of Bathymodiolus puteoserpentis (Logatchev). The sequence continues at coordinate 606 of NZ_UEXF01000007.1, forward strand.
TAATATATGAAGTTACATCATCAGTTTATTCATATTCAAATGACACTAAAACCGGAACTTGTAAATGCAAAGCAGGATATGAGTTTAAGATTAACCCTCCTCTCCCTATGGGAAGATTATCAGTTGCAGGAAAAGATAATTTATTTACAGAGCCATCTGGTTTAGCAAAAGAAGAAAAGGAACTACAGTGCGTTATACCAAAAGATGACACAGAACTATCGACAGCTGAATGGGCGGTACCTATTTCCATATTTTCTGCAATGGCTATTTCACCGATTGGTTATTCTATATTCAAAAGATTAAATTCGTCGGCTAACACTCCAAATACAAATACAGATACAGATACAATCGAAATGTCTGAAAGTGGATACTTGACTCCTTCTGAAGTGCGTAATCTGCTTCCAGCAAATCAAGTACAAGCTGTTGAGGAACATATTTACTTTGAAATTAATGAAAGTGGGATAGCTTCTCATGAAAATACATATGTTAACTATAGTAGAAATCCTTATGAAAACTTTAAGATTGGTGAAAATACTTATGTTAACTCTAATGTTAGTGAAAATACTTCTGCTAATGGTGAAAATATTTATTCTAATATTGATGAAATACATGAGCCACTTAATGGTGGGGCAACTGGTGGACCGAGGGCTTTACCGAGTATACCGAGTACTACCGCCGATACCGGGACAAGAACTGGCTCCCCTGCTCCAGAAAGAGAATATGATGAGATATCATCTAATATATGCAACAAATGCAAATGTAATATATCATAAGGATCTTGACTAGTTAAGACCCTATTTTTAATACAGCGTATCAGGGTAATAATGCCTTATACTACTCAAAAAAAAATCCAGCTGATCGCTTAAAGCGTCATCTGATTCTGGCGTTATGTTCTGAAATAAACTGACGCGCATAAATTCATTAAAAAAGAGGAAAACATATAAATCATGAGTAGTCGCGAACTTGAAGCAATCCAAGAAGAATGTTCAAATAGAAATCTGGCTTTCAGCCTTGGCATTACATATGATGAGCTTTGCGAATTACAGTGGGAGACTTTTGCATAACTCATAATTCTCCACCCTAATTTTAATTTTTAGATTTTTTCAAAAATATTTTCAAAACTACCTGTATTTTTTCATAAAGTCCAAAAAAA
>NZ_UEXF01000007.1:5827-9739 GCF_900127505.1 thiotrophic endosymbiont of Bathymodiolus puteoserpentis (Logatchev)
AACAACTATTGTTAGAATCATAGAGAAAGACACGCGAGAAAAAACCGAACAAGACAAACTCGAGGACGCAGGACAGCAAAGACTAGGAATATAAAGCATGAACATCAACACAAAAACTATAAAAGCTAGCATTCAATCAATCTGAGGATAGATTAAAGGATTATGTCTGATTTTTAGAGAGGACTTTACACAATCTGGTTTACAGGGTCCTAGTAATACCAATAATGTCAATTTTTTCATTTAAATTATCCAATTAAACACCTCGCTCTAAGATTAGAGCGAGGTGTTTGTCATTTCTGTATATTATCTATGAATCTCTGTAATACTCTTCCATTTCAATACGTTACTAATGAGGCTAAGTGATAGTTCAACACGATAGTTCTTATTATTCCAGCCGATCGACGGGATAGTCATTACAGTACTAGGTTTGTTAATTGTCGCGGTTGGTTCCCCAATAAGATTGTCGCAGTTTATTTCATTTGTGGCACTATTATCAATCGTTATTTTCCCATTAACATTATTCATTATTATAGAGAAACACAGCCCTGTATCGAGCATTTTCACAGTTGGAATAACAAACTTACCATTTGATTTATTTCCCACATAGTAGGTGGTATATGTATTATCTACTGGTGGGAAAATACGATCATCAGGCTGATCTGGGTTATGATTATGGTTATCCGGTGTTAGATTGTCATCATGCGAGCCGTTATTAGTAGTTGAGTTAGATTTAACAATACCCTCTAGAATCACATAGTTACCTGTCCGATACTCTTCTCGCGACCAATTCGGGCTCGTTCTCGTCGCTTCGTTCACACTCATACCCTCATCACTACAACCCCATTTCACATACCCCTCAGCTATTGTGTCGGTTCCTTCATCATAGATAACCTCAGGGTCAGCATCTAAGTATGTATAAACTGGCATTAAGGTTTTAGCTATTTCACGCAGTCTACCGTCAATTTTTAACATGTCTACATAAAAATGAGAGGGATTAATCCCTGTTGAGTTAGGGTTATTAGGGTTACCCCTATTCCACACTGAGACGTCTAGGTTACGTCCTTTAAAATATGGATTGGTGATAAAAAGTTTACCTGAATTTTCGTCTCCGATATACCTAGCATACCCGATGTTAACTAGCCAACACGCTGAGAAATCCATTCCAGGGCGGTGCTCAGGTGTCCCGTATCCTTTATCGGGGTTATAACCCGCTTGTGATATTCCACTTGCTAATAATGTGCTTAATATAAGTGCTAATTTAATCGTTTTATTCTTCATATTGTTCTCTATCTTAGTTAATAATGTAAGGTTCTGCGTTGGGGTGTATGATACTTTTCTTAGCAAGCTCTTTACCCGCTCTTAATATTTCAAGTTGTTTATCGTTTTTAGTTCCTTCTAATGTTTAATTTCTTAAATACCACCGCGCTTTTTCCGCGATGAATAGTAATTCTATAAGCGATGACTAAGTTTAAATGCTTAGTCTCCCTAACAATCTCATCAAAGATATTGGTTTTCTTTGGTGTCGATATCGTATCAAATGCGACGAGTTTATTGATGTCTTGCTTTAATAGTCTCCAAAATGACGCATTATAACTGACTACTTGTCCGACCGGTGCCTGAAAACCCAAGGCACCCAAACCTTTCATTAACCAACCAAACTTTTGTGTGTTGTGTGAAAATTATACACTACAAACTTGATAAACTCACGAACTTCTGAAAACTTGATAAACTCACGAACTTCTGAGCTCTAATATTGGGCTTATTACACTTATAAAACCCCCACAATTTCAGACAACAATTTAAACTTTCTTATTTAGAATAAGCTAAACTATTTACCACCCAAAACCTCTGATAACTTTTCAAAATTTCTTATACTAGAGGGGCTGTTAGAATACTTTTTTAATGCAAAAATTATTTTATTAAAATAATTCTTAAATTAAAGAATTATTTTGTATTTTGAATTTTTCTTGAATGTAAAAAAATATCATTTAGCACGATGCAGCCCACCGCAGGTGTATAGCCCTGTTCTTTAGGGCGGTAGTAACGCTCTTGATCTTCATCCCTGAACTAATCGAAGTCGAGTATCTTCGTTGGTGCATTTAATCATCGAAGCCACTAATATTATACCACCTGAAAAAGCAAGCTCTTGCTCTTGATTTTTTTCCTTCTTTTACCAAGTAACCCGTCTTATTTCCGAGCGTGCAAAAGTCAAAGCGAAGTTATCCACGCTCGCCCGAACTAATCCTAAAGGGTTCAGTCGAGCGTGGATAACTTAGACTTTTACACAGTCAGAATAAGACTACATTTTTATAGCACTGTTTTAAAGATAAGAAAAAAAAATACCTAAATTATGGATTTATCATTATTTAAAAATAAATACCCTTTCTCGCTAAAAGGATTAACAAAAGAGAGAAATATTTATCGCAAAAAAAAGGGTGATACATATGTCGAGTTATCTACTGGTAATTTTGTAGATAATCCTGCTGTTTTAGTGCGTGAAATTGTCCCTGCTGGACAATTTACAAAAATAAGAATTGACGCCTTATCTTCAGTGTATGGATTAAAGCCTAAAAGTCGTTTAATAATGGATTATTTGTTTGCAAATATGCCACAAGATACACCCGTAATTGCTTTTGATATTGGTATATTAACCGCTTTTTTTAGAGGCTTAAAATCAGATTTTAAAGTTGGCAAAAATGGTTACATAATGACTCACAAATCATTTTACGGGGCATTAAGAGAATTACAAAATAAAAGGATCATAGCTCAAAGTGGTAATACTGGGTTTTGGTTTGTTAATATGTCAATATTACATAATGGCAATACAACAACTATTGTTAGAATCATAGAGAAAGACACGCGAGAAAAAACCGAACAAGACAAACTCGAGGACGCAGGACAGCAAAGACTAGGAATATAAAGCATGAACATCAACACAAAAACTATAAAAGCTAGCATTCAATCAATCTGAGGATAGATTAAAGGATTATGTCTGATTTTTAGAGAGGACTTTACACAATCTGGTTTACAGGGTCCTAGTAATACCAATAATGTCAATTTTTTCATTTAAATTATCCAATTAAACACCTCGCTCTAAGATTAGAGCGAGGTGTTTGTCATTTCTGTATATTATCTATGAATCTCTGTAATACTCTTCCATTTCAATACGTTACTAATGAGGCTAAGTGATAGTTCAACACGATAGTTCTTATTATTCCAGCCGATCGACGGGATAGTCATTACAGTACTAGGTTTGTTAATTGTCGCGGTTGGTTCCCCAATAAGATTGTCGCAGTTTATTTCATTTGTGGCACTATTATCAATCGTTATTTTCCCATTAACATTATTCATTATTATAGAGAAACACAGCCCTGTATCGAGCATTTTCACAGTTGGAATAACAAACTTACCATTTGATTTATTTCCCACATAGTAGGTGGTATATGTATTATCTACTGGTGGGAAAATACGATCATCAGGCTGATCTGGGTTATGATTATGGTTATCCGGTGTTAGATTGTCATCATGCGAGCCGTTATTAGTAGTTGAGTTAGATTTAACAATACCCTCTAGAATCACATAGTTACCTGTCCGATACTCTTCTCGCGACCAATTCGGGCTCGTTCTCGTCGCTTCGTTCACACTCATACCCTCATCACTACAACCCCATTTCACATACCCCTCAGCTATTGTGTCGGTTCCTTCATCATAGATAACCTCAGGGTCAGCATCTAAGTATGTATAAACTGGCATTAAGGTTTTAGCTATTTCACGCAGTCTACCGTCAATTTTTAACATGTCTACATAAAAATGAGAGGGATTAATCCCTGTTGAGTTAGGGTTATTAGGGTTACCCCTATTCCACACTGAGACGTCTAGGTTACGTCCTTTAAAATATGGATTGGTGATAAA
>NZ_UEXF01000007.1:11128-30916 GCF_900127505.1 thiotrophic endosymbiont of Bathymodiolus puteoserpentis (Logatchev)
GTGGTGTCAATTAATACTGTTGCTTCTTGGGCTTGTTTGCCATGTAAGGCGACACTCATTTTAAAAATAAGATTAAAGCCTTTAACGCCTATACGCTTTCTAAAGTGCACCAACTCGGTGGCATTGCAAGGCATGCCTGGTATATAGTTTGAGTGACCACAGAAGTATTGGTAATAAGGGTTGCGCTTAAACTGTAAAACAACACGCTCATCAGAGAGGTTTTCTAGTTGTTTAAGCAAAAGCAAACCTACCATCAGCCTGATGGGTTTTGAGGGTCTGCCATTGTTTTGAGAGTAATGTTGCTCAAAGGCATCATCAAAGACTGTCCAATTAATAGTGTTGGCTAGTTGTATTAAAGGGTCTTTGACATCTAATTGAGAAAAGAGCTCTGAATGAAAAAGATTTGATTGGGTGGATATTGGGCTAGATTTAGTTAACATTTTTTTAAGCAAAACGACCAAGAAATAAGGGGTATTTTAGCAAAAGTTGGTTGATTTGTCTAGGGTTATTGTTGGTTTTATTGTTATAAATCAATTTGTTGTGTGGTTTTTAAGGGTTGACTAATTATTAACAATTAAAAAGTAATAGGCAAAAAAATACCTCAACACTTATAAAGTATTGAGGTATTTTGTGGTATTTTTGAAATTTTACAAAGTAGATTTCAAGGAGTTTAGTAAAACTAAACGACTGAAAATCTAACGCAGTAAAAACCAAAAATAGCCGAAATTAAAGCCTAGCAATGTCCTACTCTCACATGGGGAGACCCCACACTACCATCGGCGCTAAGTGGTTTCACTACTGAGTTCGGGATGGGATCAGGTGGGTCACACTCGCTATTGTCACTAAGCAAACTGGTTTTTTATTTACGCCTAGCGCAAATAAAATAATTAAAAAGTTTTTATACCTTGGTTATTACTAACCAGAAGATATAACAATTAATACATGTATAAAGTTTACACACTTACTCAGTGTATTGCATAACACATCAACACAAAAATTATAGATTCATCTAAATAATTTGGGTGTTATATGGTCAAGCCTCACGATCAATTAGTACAGGTTAGCTTCACACATCACTGCGCTTCCACACCCTGCCTATCAACCTTGTAGTCTTCAAGGGATCTTTAGGAGAGTTAAACTCTCAGGGAGACCTAATCTTGGGAGGGGCTTCCCGCTTAGATGCTTTCAGCGGTTATCCTTTCCACACATAGCTACTCGGCAATGCGACTGGCGTCACAACCGAAACACCAGAGGTGTGTCCATTCCGGTCCTCTCGTACTAAGAACAGCTTCCCTCAAGTCTCCAACGCCCACGGTAGATAGGGACCGAACTGTCTCACGACGTTCTAAACCCAGCTCGCGTACCACTTTAAATGGCGAACAGCCATACCCTTGGGACCTGCTTCAGCCCCAGGATGTGATGAGCCGACATCGAGGTGCCAAACACCGCCGTCGATGTGAACTCTTGGGCGGTATCAGCCTGTTATCCCCGGCGTACCTTTTATCCGTTGAGCGATGGTCCTTCCACTCAGAACCACCGGATCACTAAGACCTAGTTTCCTACCTGCTCGACGTGTCAGTCTCGCAGTCAAGCACCCTTTTACCTTTGCGCTCATTGCACGATGTCCGACCGTGCTGAGGGTACCTTTGCGCTCCTCCGTTACTCTTTAGGAGGAGACCGCCCCAGTCAAACTACCCACCATGCATTGTCCCCAATCCGGATAACGGACCTAGGTTAGAACCCCAACCATACCAGGGTGGTATTTCAAGGGTGGCTCCACTCAAACTAGCGTTCAAGTTTCAAAGCCTCCCACCTATCCTACACAAGTAGGATCAGAGTTCAATGCAAAGCTGTAGTAAAGGTGCACGGGGTCTTTCCGTCTGGCCGCGGGTATACTGCATCTTAACAGCAATTTCAATTTCACTGAGTCTCGGGTGGAGACAGTGTGGCCCTCGTTACGCCATTCGTGCAGGTCGGAACTTACCCGACAAGGAATTTCGCTACCTTAGGACCGTTATAGTTACGGCCGCCGTTTACTTGGGCTTCGATCAAAAGCTTCGGACGAATCCTAACCTCATCAATTAACCTTCAAGCACCGGGCAGGCGTCACACCCTATACGTCCACTTACGTGTTTGCAGAGTGCTGTGTTTTTAATAAACAGTCGGAGCCACCTGGTATCTTCAACTCTTACCAGCTCATTTAGCAAGTAAAATCACCAGCAAGAGCACACCTTCTCCCGAAGTTACGGTGTCATTTTGCCTAGTTCCTTCACCCGAGTTCTCTCAAGCGCCTTAGAATTCTCATCTCGTCCACCTGTGTCGGTTTGGGGTACGGTTTCATATAACCTGAAGCTTAGAGGATTTTCCTGGAAGCATGGTATCACTCACTTCTCCCAAAAGAGGGATCGTTATCACGCCTTGAATAAAGGCTACCGGATTTTCCTAATAGCCAATCTACACGCTTAAACTTGGACAACCATCGCCAAGCTGAGCTAACCTTCTCCGTCTTCCCATCGCAGTTATATGAAGTACAGGAATATTAACCTGTTTCCCATCGACTACGCATTTCTGCCTCGCCTTAGGGGCCGACTAACCCTACGCCGATTAACGTTGCGTAGGAAACCTTGGACTTCTGGCGAGGGGGTTTTTCACCCCCTTTATCGTTACTCATGTCAGCATTCGCACTTCTGATACCTCCAGCATTCCTCACAGAATACCTTCAACGGCTTACAGAACGCTCTCCTACCATCGCAATAAATTGCGATCCGTAGCTTCGGTATGTAGTTTTAGCCCCGTTAAATCTTCCGCGCAAACCGACTCGACCAGTGAGCTATTACGCACTCTTTAAAGGAATGGCTGCTTCTAAGCCAACCTCCTGGCTGTCTGGGCCTTTTCACATCGTTTCCCACTTAACTACAATTTTGGGACCTTAGCTGACGGTCTGGGTTGTTTCCCTTTCCACTACGGACGTTAGCACCCGCAGTGTGTCTGCCATGCTCATACTTTCAGGTATTCGGAGTTTGCAATGGTTTACTAAGTCTTGACGACCCGCTAGCCATAACAGTGCTCTACCCCCTGAAGTAATACATGACGCTCTACCTAAATAGATTTCGGAGAGAACCAGCTATCTCCGGGTTTGTTTGGCCTTTCACCCCTATCCACAGCTCATCCCCTCATTTTTCAACATAAGTGGGTTCGGGCCTCCAGTTAGTTTTACCTAACCTTCACCCTGGCCATGGATAGATCACCCGGTTTCGGGTCTACTCCCAGCAACTAATCGCCCATTTAAGACTCGGTTTCCCTACGGCTCCCCTAATGGTTAACCTTGCTACTGAGAAGTAAGTCGCTGACCCATTATACAAAAGGTACGCAGTCACGGAATAAATCCGCTCCTACTGCTTGTATGCATACGATTTCAGGTTCTATTTCACTCCCCTCCCGGGGTTCTTTTCGCCTTTCCCTCACGGTACTTGTTCACTATCGGTCATTAGAGAGTATTTAGCCTTGGAGGGTGGTCCCCCCATATTCAAACAGCGTTTCACGTGCGCCGCCTTACTCGATTTCACATAAATCTAATTTTCGTGTACGGGACTATCACCCTGTATCGTTGAACTTTCCAGAACATTCTACTAATTAAAAATATGCTTAAGGGCTGTTCCCCGTTCGCTCGCCGCTACTAAGGGAATCTCGGTTGATTTCTTTTCCTCTAGGTACTTAGATGTTTCAGTTCCCTAGGTTTGCCTCCTTAACCTATGTATTCAGTTAAGGATAATGGTCTGATGACCACTGGGTTTTCCCATTCGGAGATCTCCGGCTAATAATGCTTATTATCAGCTAACCGAAGCTTATCGCAGATTATCACGTCCTTCATCGCCTTCTAATGCCAAGGCATCCGTCGTATGCACTTATTCACTTGACCATATAACCCCAAACCATCTAAAACATGTTTCCAAATTTTCTCTTTATCTGTGTTGTTTTATTGCCTCAATCAATCATTTAGCAACGCTAAACTCTTTCAATCGTCAATAAAACATCTTATCAAAGAAAAAATCTGAAATCACTCAAGTTCAGTGTCATACAGTTAGTATTTCACCAAGAAGTCACAAATTGTGATAAATCACAATCGGTGAATTCTTTTCTTTCTTATTTCACCAGCGGTTTTTACACCGCCGATGAGAATCCATATTTTTTGAAATTGTTGTGTCAATGCAATACACCAATGAAAACTATCATCACAACAGTTTTCGCGTTGTTATATTGTATATTTACAAACTTTACTTCATGTATTAAATTATTAAAGAGCCCCACACTCGTAAGCGTGGTATAAAAACTTAAATAAAATCACAATATGGTTTTATTTAAGTTTTTAAAAAAATGAAAACTTAGTTTTTTTGCAAAAGCAAAAACAATGTGGTGGAGCCAGGGAGGATCGAACTCCCGACCTCTTGCGTGCAAGGCAAGCGCTCTCCCAGCTGAGCTATGGCCCCTTGAAAACAGTAAAAAATACTGTAATTTTTATTTTTGCAAGGCGAGGGGACGACAGAGTTTATGTTAATAAACGACCAGGCCGACAACGCAGTCAAAAATGAAAATTTGGTGGGTCTGGGTGGATTTGAACCACCGACCTCACCCTTATCAGGGGTGCGCTCTAACCAACTGAGCTACAGACCCGAATGGTGGGATTATCTTTGCCTTATGTTGCGTTATTTTTATTCAGTCAGTCATGTATTTACACTACATTCCTTTTTTCAAAATAATACCTTACTTAAGACAAAAATATCCTGCGTAATTAACCACCAATAATTGGCAGTTATGCAATTCTTTCATTCTTCTTTATAGTTATCAAACAACTTGTTGTGGACACTCATACTTTTCTTAAGGAGGTGATCCAACCCCAGCTTCCGCTAGGGTTACCTTGTTACGACTTTACCCCAGTCATGAATCACAAAGTGGTGAGCGCCCAGATAAGCTACCCACTTCTTTTGCAACCCACTCCCATGGTATGACGGGCGGTGTGTACAAGACCCGGGAACGTATTCACCGTGGCGTTCTGATCCACGATTACTAGCGATTCCGACTTCACGGAGTCGAGTTGCAGACTCCGATCCGGACTACGAAAAGGTTTATGAGATTAGCTTGCTCTCGCGAGGTTGCGACCCTTTGTCCTTCCCATTGTAGCACGTGTGTAGCCCTGGTCGTAAGGGCCATGATGACTTGACGTCGTCCCCGCCTTCCTCCGGTTTATCACCGGCAGTCTCTTTATAGTTCCCACCATGATGTGCTGGCAAATAAAGATAAGGGTTGCGCTCGTTACGGGACTTAACCCAACATCTCACGACACGAGCTGACGACAGCCATGCAGCACCTGTATCACGGTTCCCGAAGGCACCAATCCATCTCTGGAAAGTTCCGTGTATGTCAAGACCAGGTAAGGTTCTTCGCGTTGCATCGAATTAAACCACATGCTCCACCGCTTGTGCGGGTCCCCGTCAATTCCTTTGAGTTTTAACCTTGCGGCCGTACTCCCCAGGCGGACAACTTAACGCGTTAGCTTCGCCACTAAGAGGTAAATCCTCCCAACGGCTAGTTGTCATCGTTTACGGCGTGGACTACCAGGGTATCTAATCCTGTTTGCTACCCACGCTTTCGTACCTCAGTGTCAGTATTAGTCCAGAAAGCTGCCTTCGCCATTGATGTTCCTTCAGATATCTACGCATTTCACCGCTACACCTGAAATTCCACTTTCCTCTCCTATACTCTAGTTTGCCAGTTTCAAATGCAGTTCCTAGGTTGAGCCCAGGGCTTTCACATCTGACTTAACAAACCACCTACGCACGCTTTACGCCCAGTAATTCCGATTAACGCTTGCACCCTCCGTATTACCGCGGCTGCTGGCACGGAGTTAGCCGGTGCTTCTTCTAAAGTTAACGTCAAGGCTAATGGGTATTAACCATTAGCTTTTCTTCACAATTGAAAGTGCTTTACAACCCTCAGGCCTTCTTCACACACGCGGTATTGCTGGATCAGGGTTGCCCCCATTGTCCAATATTCCCCACTGCTGCCTCCCGTAGGAGTCTGGACCGTGTCTCAGTTCCAGTGTGGCTGATCATCCTCTCAGACCAGCTAAAGATCGTCGCCTTGGTGAGCTTTTACCTCACCAACAAGCTAATCTTACGCAGGCTCATCTGATAGCGTGAAGCCCGAAGGTCCTCCACTTTACTCCATAGAGATTATGCGGTATTAATCCAGATTTCTCTGGGCTATCCCCCACTATCAGGCAGATTCCTACGCGTTACTCACCCGTCCGCCACTCGACGCCTAAGAGCAAGCTCTTATCGTTTCCGTTCGACTTGCATGTGTTAAGCATACCGCCAGCGTTCAATCTGAGCCAGGATCAAACTCTTCAGTTTAATTCTAACTATTTAGAACATTGGCAACACTTATAAATAAGTGCGCTTTGCGTTCAATTTTTTTAAAAGCTTAATTGCTTTAGTTTTTTATGTGCACTTGCACAATTTAATGTACGAGTGCCCACACAAGTTGTTTGATAAATTTTTAAAGAGCAACTAAATTGAAAAAAAATAATGTTTCAACTCAGTGAAAGGTGGCAATTATACAAGCAAAAAATCTTGCGTCAAGCACTATTTCACTTTTTTATTAAATTAATTTCTAAAATTAGAGATTGGGCTGTAATTTTTCTTCTGAAACCGCTTGGTTAAGCCATTTGTCAGCTTCATCAATATCAACGATGTCATCTTTTATATTAAGCATTTCTAAGTCGTTATCATTCCAACCTTTAATACCTAACTTTAGAGAACGAACATTTTCAAACCCCATTTGTTGCATAGTCAGTGCCGCAAGAGCAGAGCGGTTGCCTGAACGACAAATAAGTACAATGTTTTGATTTCTAGCTTCTGCCAACTTAGGTATGGTGTCATCATAGTTCCAAACGCAAGCACCTTCAAGCACACCACGGGCAACATGTAGAGCGTCTTTAATATGCATCATTTCAAATTCGGCTTGCTCACGAATATCTAATAATATCAAATCAGAGTTTTGTTCAATTTCTTCTTCCAAATCCCAAGGCAATATCTCATCTACACAGACTAATGCTTTTGCTACTAATTTTTGATAATCATCCATATTACTTACAGTAACCTTTTTCGGTCACCATCACGGCAACTTCAACCCTTGAAGAAAGCGATAATTTTTTTAAAATTGATTTCACATGTAACTTAACTGTGCCATCTGAAATACCCAGCTCTCTAGCAATAACCTTGTTACTATGTCCGCCTGATATTTGACAAGCCACTTCTTTTTCTCGTTTGGTGAGTAGCTCAAAAGAAGATTCACTATCTGTCAATTCATTCTTCAGCGCCTTGACCAATACATGTGTCATATCTTGCGTAACAATAATCGACCCTGTTGCCACTTCATTGAGCGAATCTACCAACTCATCTGGATCCATATCCTTTAGTAAATACCCTTGGGCGCCGTATTTTAAACAATCACGCAAATCATTTTCATCAGTACTGGTGGTTAATATTACTACTGGTGTTTGTTCATTGCGCTCTTTCAGGGTCTTTAACACCTCAAGTCCTGACATACTTGGCATACGCAAGTCTAACAAGATAATATCTATTAATAAGTCTGGGATTTCTTCTAAGCCTTGTTCAGGTGAAGAGGCCGCCTTAGCACTGATTTTTCTGGACTCTAATAATGAGACAAGCCCGTTACGGAATAAGGCGTGGTCATCAATAATATAAATCTTCATTTTATACATCCTCCCCAAAACTCACGGTCACTCGCGTGCCTTCATCAACTTCGGATTCAATGTCAATATGCGCACCGATTCTACTCGCACGCTCTTTCATAATATTCATACCGATATTATTCCCCATTACTTCGGTGTCAAGTGTGTCTTTTTTAAAGCCTACACCATCATCTTCAATCAGCAACTGGCATTGTGGCTCAGCAGAAAACAAAATTCGCACATTACGCGCCTTGGCATGTTTGCGAATATTAGACAAGGCTTCTTGGGTAATACGCATAATTTGCATTTCTGTTTCTGAGGTAAGGTCGAACTTGCCTTCTACTTGTAAATAAGTAGCAATATTTTCTTCTGCCCTAAAACTATTGACTAGATTTTCTAATGAAGCTTCTATGCCTCTAGGGTCTAAAGGCACACGGAAATTACACATTAATTCTCTGAGCTCTTGATTGGCTTGGGTAATGTTTAACTGCAAACTGGTAACTTTTTCACCCGCATCTCTTTTGTTGCCTTGCTTCAACATATCGTCTAAGACAGTCACTTGTAGTTTTAAACTGTAAATAGTTTGCGCTAAAGAATCGTGAATTTCTTGTGATAAGAATAAGCGCTCCTGCGAGAGTTCTAGTCGCTTAGTTTCTTCGTCAAGTCTTGCCTTGTCAAGTGCAATGGCAATATTATCAGCAATGGATTCAAGCAATGCACGCTCGTCAAAAGCGAGTGAAGGCTCAGAATCAAAAAATAAATTAAATACGCCTAAGGTTTTTCCGTGGTATTTCAGGGGAATAAAAATCGTACCAACGCTCGCTTTAGCCTCAGATTTTTCGCCCACACACTGTTGACAAGTATGTACACTAAACTGCACATAACTGTCTTGTGCCATTGCCACTTCACCACAAAAGCAATCACTACTAACCACATCAATTTCTTGCCCCTTGTCGTCAATTACTCCACTTTGCGCGACTAAATGCAATTCTGTATCATTGATTAAACGGCGTGCCACACCCGAAGATGCGTGTGTCATTTGCATAAATACACCTAAAAAATACTCAAATAATTCTGTAGCGGAATGCATTGAGTTAAGTTTAGATGACACACTATAAAGCGTTTCTAATGAAGCCGATTTTTTACTCAGACGCTGAACCTGCTTGTGCAAAATATCCTCCATGTCGTCATATAAATATTGGTTTTCATCAATCAGATGATTAATCGCTGTGGCAACAGGCTGAAATGCGGTTTTCTGTTTGTCATTTAGGCGTGCACTTTGATCAATATTGTAATCAATTACCCATTGTTGCAAATCCGTAAATGGCGATAAAAAGTCCTTACGAATAGATAAATATAAACCCAAATATATTAACAATATTAATAGAGCAAAACCCATATCAATAATATTAGATGACTGATAAACTGAAAGCATTGCATGCCACAACAATGGCGACAAGGTAGTCGTTACCAATAAGTAAAGATAAAATTTTGCTTTAATACCCATAACAATGTAAATATCTCTACTTACCAATACAAAAAGAAGAAAAAATCTCACCCAACAAATCATCAGATGAGAACTCTCCAGTGATACTACCTAAATCTTGAGCGGCATAGTATAAATCTTGAGCAAGCAACTCGCTGGCATTATTGTCAAGTTGCGTCAAGGCGTCCAACACGGATGCCAATGCCGCCTCTAAGGCAATAATATGGCGCTTGCGTGCTAGCAAAACGCCTTCGCCAGTATCACTTAAACCCGCAATCTCTGAGAGTTTTTGTTTTAACAAATCAACACCCTTTGAATGTTTGGCACAGATTGACAACTGGATCTGATGCTCTATATGTTCTACACCCACAACATCATTGGTTAAATCTATCTTGTTTTTAATCAATAATATCGATTTACCATCAATACCACTTGGTAAGATTGATAAATCTGGTGTTTCATCTTGCGCATCAAAGACCAATAACACTACATCAGCGCGTTCAATTTCACCATGCGCTCTCTTAATGCCTTCTTGTTCTACTTTATCCTCACTCGTGCGCAGTCCTGCCGTATCAATAATATTGAGTGGCATGCCATTAATGTGTATCGTTTCCTTCAACACATCACGCGTAGTACCTGCAATATCTGTCACAATCGCACTGGATTCTTGCGTCAATGCATTCAGTAGCGATGATTTACCCGCATTTGGTTTGCCCGCAATTGCGATATTTAGGCCTTCTCTTAAAATCACACCCTGCTGTGCAGCATCTAAAATAGATTGAATATCTTTTTTAATTTTTTCAATCTTTTGTTTAACCTCACCTGATGCTAAGAAATCAATTTCTTCATCAGAAAAATCAATCGTCGCTTCAACAAAAACTCGCAACCCAATTAACGAGTGCGTTAGCGCATTCACTTGTTCGGAAAACTCGCCCGATAAAGAACGCAGTGCTGAGCGTGCAGATTGCTTAGAGCTGGCATCAATGATATCTGCCACTGCTTCAGCTTGTATCAAGTCCATTTTACCATTGAGAAAAGCGCGTTTAGAAAACTCACCCGGCTCGGCTGCTTCTGCGCCTAATGATATGGCAGCCTCTAATAATAACCGCATAACCAAAATACCGCCATGCCCTTGTAACTCTAAAACATCTTCGCCGGTAAATGAGTTTGGTGCTGGAAAAAACAACGCTACGCCCTTATCAATTTCATCCCCCTCTTGACTAAAAAACGAACCATAATGTGCATAGCGCGCCTTAGGGACTTTCCCCAACATCTTTTGGGCAATCTCGCCTGCAAGTGTACCAGAAACACGCACAACGCCAATACCACCTTGCCCTAAAGCACTTGCCAATGCGCAAATTGTCGTTGCATTATTCATCAATAAAATAATTCTCTAAATAGGCATCAAAAGACCCATTATCCGCTTGTTCTATTTCGAGCTGCTGCTGACAAGATTTTTTGGCTTGTTGGTCTAGATAATCAAAATGCACTTGGTCAATTTCCTTTACAAGAAAGGCGCTTTGATGTTGTTTAGCCCAAGCATTAGTATAATCAAAAAACCCTTGATTGTGGTTTTTCATCTCACTCAGTGTCATCGCAGAAGGTGTGAACTCAGCGTGTTCAATACGCCTGCCTATTGTATTAACAGCCGTCTGATAATCCTGCCCCAATAACTCAGCACATAGATAAATTTTGTCCATGACTGTTCTACCTAAATCTTGCAATAGAATGCTTTTCCCTTGATGCATCAAGACTAATTTGGGTTGACGCCCCTTGTGCGCTACTAACTGGTCATTAGCATCACATTCAACTTGTTCTCTACTGCAAATAACTGGCGAATCCTCTAGTAAACAAAATAGCAAAAATGCCTCTAAGAACAATACTTGTGTTTTATCAATACCCAGTGGTAAACTTGAATTAATATCCAATGAACGCAACTCAATATAGCCGATACCATTCTCATGCAAAGCATCTAAAGGTTTCTTACCTGAAACAACATTTGGCTTAGGACGCACAGAGGCATAATATTCATTTTCAATTTGTAAAATATTGGCGTTTAATTGTTGATATTGCCCTTGTTTTTTAAGCCCAATTTCTTCATAGGCGGAGCACGGTGTCTGCATACCAGACTTTAAACTATGAATATAATGCGCTAACGAATTATAATTTGCCTTTACCCCTGCCTCATCTTCACGCAGATTTTGATAACCAATATCCCCCATTCGCAATGAAGTGGCATACGGTTCATACAAAGTAGAATCATTAAATTCAATCAATGAATGCTGATGATAGCCCTTGAGAAAAGATTTACAAACCGCACTTGATGCACCAAATAAATAAGGAATCAACCAACCATAACGCACCACATTACGCGTCAATGCCATATAACTTTGGTCGTTAAACTCCCTAAATACTTCACTCGGCGCTTTTAACAAATGGTACTGTTTAAGAAAATCCTGAGCAAAGGAATAATTAAAATGAATACCCGCAATCGTTTGCATTACACTGCCATAACGATTAGCAAGCCCGTGTCGATAAACAGTTTTCATCATGCCTTGATTACTGGTTCCATATTGTGCAATAGGAATATAAGTTTCACCACGAATCACGCACGGCATACTTGCTGTCCAAAAGCTTTGGTCCTTTGGCAAATGATGATATAAATATTGTTGCGTTTTAGATAAAAATGCCAACATTTCATCAGCACTATTTGTAGGCGGCGTGACTAATTCAATGAGTGACTCAGAAAAATCAGTGGTAATGTTTGGGTGCGTCAACGCACAACCAAGTGCCTTAGGATGTGGCGCTTGAGAGATGCCACCTTTGCTTGATACTCGCAAACCTTCTTTTTCCAACCCCATCAAATTGCCCTTTAACAATGCACTATAAGGTTTTAATTGTTGAATTTTTTCCGTTAAATTCAAAGTCTTGCTCTTGCCTAATATAAAATAATGCTATCATTTTACAGCAGAGGAACTCATGCAAACAATTAAGGCAGTTGTTGGTGTTTTACGCAACAAAAATCAAGAAATACTCATTGCACAACGCAGAAAATCACAATTTATGGGTGGGTTTTGGGAATTGCCAGGTGGCAAAATTGAGAATGAAGAATCACCAGAACAAGCCATCATTAGAGAACTTAATGAAGAACTCGGCATCCAAGTTAAACACTCAAGTCTACACCAAACGATGGTGCATCACTATGAAGATAGAATCGTTGAACTGAGTATTTACAACATCAATCAATACCAAAATACACCCATAGGACTTGAAGGTCAAGCAATCGCTTGGGCTAGAGTTACTGATTTAAACAACCATCAACTATTACCAACCATGCGTGCCTTTATCCACTCAATCACCTTACCTAATAAATACTGGATTACGCCTTCAGATCAGTACCAAAGCGATGAATGGATGAGCAAATTTGAGCAAAAACTCACCTCAGGCATTGGCCTCATCCAACTGCGAAGCAAAACTATACTCAATAGTGAATTTATCACCGAACTTTACAACAAATGTAAGCATAATAGTGTTAAATTACTACTTAATACCGCCAATAAAACCTTTAATGAGCCTAGTAGTGATGGCTGGCATCTCACTACCAATGAAATGTTGCAATTAGACAAAAGACCCTGTACTAAGGATAAATTACTCGGCGTATCCACCCACAATCTCACCGAAGCGCTCAAAGCCCAGTCCATCGGTGCCGATTTTGTCGTCATTTCTCCCGTGCAAGCCACTCAAACTCACCCAGATACCATACCGATCGGTTGGGACAGTGCCATTGATGTGGTGGATAAACTCAATATCCCTGTTTATTTTCTCGGTGGCATGAGAATTAAAGATTTAGAAAAAACCCGTAAAATCGGCGCTCAAGGCATCGCTGGGGTGAGTGCTTTTTAAAAATCAGGGTAAAGACACAATGAGACCTTTACAGTGTTAATATTTGGCGTCAGTCATGACTTGTATGTTGCGCGCTAATTCAAAATCGCGTTCGCTGATTCCACCAACTTCATGCGTGATTAGATTGATTGCTACTTGTTTATAGCTATTACACCACTCAGGATGATGGTTGAGAGACTCAGCAATCAATGCCACTTTTGTCATAAAACTGAACGCTTCTATAAAATCATTAAACACATACTGACAATGTAATTTATTGTCTTCAACAGACCATGCGACATGTTGAGCAATAAATTGCTGTATTTCTGTTTCTGTTGCTTTCACCAATTTCATATTTTTTATTTTCACTTTATTGTTCAAAGAATAACTGACAGTGTTTTGTTTTCTTACTGGTCTAGGTCATCACTCTGGACAAAGTTAGAACATCACAACTTTGCACCCCTGCACTAATAACAGTTTTTGCCAATTCATTGAGACTTGCACCTGTTGTCATCACATCATCAACCAATAAAACTCGTTGATACAATATTGACTCAGCGTAAAACGCACCTTTGACTTCTTGTTGGCGCTGTTCGGCCTTGAGATTTGTTAAAGATTGGGTTGCTTTTATGCGTTTAACGCTATGGGTATCGACCATAATTCCTTGCTTACGCCTAATCACACTAAGTAGTTCTAACACTTGGTTAAAACCACGCTCCTGAATGCGTTTTGGACTAAGTGGCATAGGGATAATCGCATCATAATCTGGCAATGATTGATACTTATCAGCCAGTTTATACGCAAAATAATCACCAATGCAAAGTTGCTTATTGTATTTAAATAACTTAATGAGTTGCGCAACCAAACCTTGATAATCATACAAAGTATAGGCGCGACTAAAAGCAGGAGAATGACTCAAACATTGTCCACAAAAATCAAGGTTGCTATTGCTATTAACGGGATGTGCACAAGATTGACAACGGTTTTCTTGATTAGAAAACTCTGCTTCACATTCCTGACACACACAAAAATTTGCAGGCTCTATGCAAAGCATGCAAGACTGTTTGGGAATTATTGCTTGCGTGTAAATACCCATGTTGATTCATCAGATATGGATTGGTTAAACCCATAACCCTCAACATCAAACGCTTTGAGTAATTCAGGGTTTTCTAATTGATTATCGATCATATAACGCACCATCAAACCTCGTGCACGCTTGGCGTAAATACCAATAACTTTGTAGGCGTTATTTTTAAATTCTTTGAACACAATATTAATAATTTTGGCATTCAATGCTTTTTTGTCAATACCTTTGAAATACTCATTAGAAGCCAAATTGATAATCACTTCGGATTCATCTTTATTCAAAACTTGTGATATATCATCTCCCCAAAATTCGTATAAATTCTTACCCTTATCATTGGCAAGTCGGGTACCCATTTCCAAACGATAAGGCGCAATTAAATCCAATGGTCGAATCACCCCATACAAACCCGAAAGCATGCGCACAGAGGCTTGTGCAAATTTTAAATCTTGGGTGTCTAAACTAGATGCATCAATACCGTTATATACATCACCTTTAAAAGCAAATAGAGCTTGCTTGGCATTAACAAGTGTCAGCGGTGTTTTAAAGCTTTGAAAACGCTCAAAATTTAGAGCAGATAATTTTTCACTAATTGACATTAGACTGGATATTTCATCTTGACTTTTGTCTTTTAAAATATCAATCAGTGTCTGAGATTGTTTCATCTGGCGTGTTTGCGTAAAGGTAGTAACATCACTCGGATTAAAATCTTGGGTTTTGGAAGGTGAAATAACGGCTAACATAGGGTATAGATTCAACAAAATGTAGGGAAATATTCTACCCTAATCTTGACATCAAATACCGTATTTCAAACACTAAACATATGTCTTTTAGGTTATAATTTGGTGATTTTTTTTTGATTATTACTCAACAATGAAAGAGCCCTTATTACACCTACCAAAAGCACATGGTCTTTACCATCCAGATAACGAAAAAGAAAACTGCGGTGTTGGCTTTATTGCTCATGTAAAAGGCAAGTCATCACACACAATTACCACAGATGCTTTAGAAATGTTAACACGCATGGACCATCGTGGTGGCTGTGGCTGCGAAGCAAATACGGGTGATGGTGCAGGTATCTTAACCAATATCCCACACGAATTTTTTGCCAAAGAAATTAAAAAGTTATTCAATGTTGATGTTGAAAAAGGCGCCTATAGCGTGGGTAATGTTTTCTTGCCACAAGACGACAAACAGCGTGTACATTGCATGAGTCTAATGGAGGAGGCCATTATCAACGAAGGTCAAGCCCTGATTGGTTGGAGGGACACGCCGATTGATACCGATAAAGCAGATGTGGGTAATATTGCTAAAACCTCTCAGCCGATTATTAAACAACTCATTATTGCCAAGGCAAATGACATTGACACGCCTGCCTTTGAGCGTGCACTATTCGTAATCAGAAAACATGTCTCGCATGGTATCCGCACTGATGCCTCTTTATCACAGGCGCTGTTATTTTATGTGTGCAGTCTGTCTACTACTGTCATTATTTATAAAGGCATGCTAATGGGGTCTCAAGTGCTTAACTTTTATACGGATTTATCAGATCCTGAATATTCAACCTATTTGGCAATGGTACATTCTCGCTTCTCAACCAATACTTTCCCGTCTTGGGATAGGGCACAACCTTGTCGCTATATGTCACACAATGGAGAGATTAATACCCGTCAAGGTAATTTCAATTGGATGCATGCCAGAGAAGGCGTACTGGAAAGCGATTTATTTAAAGAGGATTTAGCCAAAACATTGCCAGTCATTGAAACTGAAGTATCCGACTCAGGTAGTTTTGACAATGTGTTAGAGTTCTTAATGATGAATGGTCGCACCTTGCAAGAAGCGGTATTAATGATGGTGCCAGAAGCTTGGCAAAATGATGCCAATATGAGTAATGAGAAAAAAGCCTTCTATGAATATTTCTCCAATGTGATGGAACCTTGGGATGGACCCGCCTCTATCGCCTTTACCGATGGTCATTATATTGGTGCAGTGCTTGACCGCAACGGTTTGCGTCCTTCACGCTATTACTTAACCCATGATGAGCGCGTCATTATGGCAAGTGAAGTTGGCGTAGTTGATGTGGAAAATGACAATATTAAAACCAAAGGCAGATTGCGACCTGGGAAAATGTTCTTAGTGGATTTTGAAAAAGGCGAATTACTTGATGATGAACGCATTAAATCAGACTTTGCCAAACAAAACCCTTATCAAGACTGGTTAGACGAGCAAACCATTCATTTATCAGAATTACATTGTGAAAATGAAGCACCTGGCTTTTATCCTGAAACGCTGATTCATCGCTTAAAAGCATTTGGTTATAGCACAGAAACCCTGCAATTTATGCTATTACCCTTAGTCACAGAATTGCGTGACCCCGTTGGGTCGATGGGTAATGACTCAGCTTTGGCTTGTTTATCTAGTCAATCTCGCATTATTTATGACTATTTCAAGCAACTGTTTGCTCAGGTTACCAACCCAGCCATTGATTCTATTCGTGAAGAAGTCGTTATGTCCTTGCGCTGTTCTATCGGTCCTGAAGGTAGTTTGCTAACCAATAAAGCCGAAAATGTACATCGCCTAGTGGTAGAACATCCAATCCTTACCAACGAAGAAACAGCAGCACTTAGACATTGCAATCATCGTGGCTGGACATCAAAAACCATTGATATTACTTACGACATTAATTCAAGCAAACACACTGCTGAGTTGCTTGACGATATTTGCAAACAAGGCTCACAAGCGATTCAAGACGGGCACAGCCTAATTATCTTATCTGATCGTGGAATCAATAAAGATCGTGTTGCTGTCTCTAGTCTATTGGCATCAAGTGCATTACACCGCCATCTTGTGGCTTGTTCGCAGCGCACTCAAGTTGGCATTATTGTTGAAACAGGTGAAGCAAGAGAAGTGCACCATTTCTGCTTAATGACAGGTTTTGGCGCTGATGCCATTAACCCATATTTAGCATTTGAAGCGCTTTGGCAAGCGCGTCGTGACAACATTATTGACATCCAGAGTGATGATGCTATTATTACCGCCTATCGTAAAGGCGTTGGCAAAGGCATGCTTAAAGTCATGGCAAAAATGGGTATTTCCACCTTAGAATCTTACAAAGGTGCGCAGATTTTTGAGGCTGTTGGTTTGGCACAAGAAGTCATGGACAAATGCTTCTTTAAAACAGCGTCTCGTATTGATGGCGTTGGTTTTGATATTCTTCAAAGTGAAGGCGAGAAGCGCCATCAACTTGCTTACCACAGCGAAACATTAGACAATTTAGGCCAATATCATTGGCGTAGTGGTGGCGAAACTCATATGTGGAATCCAGAAACCATTGCCAATCTGCAACTGGCTGCTCGCAACAATGACGAATCTGCTTATTGGGCATTTGCTAAACACGCTAATGAGCAGGGCACTCGCAATTCAACCCTACGCGGACTGATGGCCTTTAAAAAAAGCAATCCGATTGCCATTGATGATGTTGAGAGCGCCCAAGAAATTGTTAAACGCTTTGCCACAGGTGCTATGAGCTTTGGCTCTATTTCTGCTGAGTCACACGAATCCCTAGCCATTGCGATGAATCGCTTAGGTGGAAAATCTAACACTGGAGAGGGTGGCGAAGATGCCAAACGCTGGACGCCTGATGCCAATGGTGATTCACGCAGAAGTGCAATCAAGCAAGTGGCTTCTGGTCGTTTTGGTGTCACCATTGATTATTTAAACAACGCCGATGAAATCCAAATCAAGGTTTCACAAGGGGCAAAACCCGGTGAAGGTGGCGAATTACCAGGCACAAAAGTTGATGAAGGTATTGCTAAAATTAGACACTCAACCCCTGGTGTAGGTCTAATCTCACCACCACCGCATCACGATATTTATTCTATTGAAGATTTATCACAACTCATCTTTGACCTCAAGCGCTCTAATCCAGCTGCAAGAATTAGTGTGAAACTCGTAGCTGAAATAGGGGTTGGCACGATTGCTGCCGGTGTGACCAAGGCAAAATCTGACCATATTGTTATTGCTGGTCACGATGGTGGCACAGGCGCATCACCACTCACCTCAATCAAACACGCCGGTTTACCATGGGAATTAGGCTTAGCCGAAACACACCAAACCCTAGTAATGAATGACCTTCGTTCACGCGTGGTCATTCAAACAGATGGGCAACTGAAAACCGGAAGGGATGTTGCCATTGGTGTGTTGCTGGGCGCTGAAGAATTTGGTTTTTCTACTGCACCCCTTATCACCATGGGCTGTATTATGATGCGTAAATGTCACCTCAATACCTGTCCAGTCGGTATTGCCACACAAGACAAAGAACTGCGTAAGAAATTTACTGGAAAGCCAGAACATGTGGTGAACTACCTGTTTATGGTCGCACAGGAACTACGCCTTATCATGGCCGAATTAGGTTTTAAAACGATTAACGAAATGGTGGGTCGAGCAGATATGTTAGAGATGAATAAGGCCATTGACCATTGGAAACAAAGCTCTATTAATCTTGATGCACTACTCACACTCGCACAAAAACCACATGAGAATACGGGCACTTACCAAACTAAAACACAAGACCATGAGTTGGCAAGCCAACTTGACAACACCTTAATTGAGCAATCAAAAGATGCTATCGCTGGCAACAATAAAGTTAAATTTAATTCCAAAATTACCAATATTGACCGTGCAGTCGGTGCAATGCTCTCTTCATATATCGTCAAGGCTCGTGGTGGCAATAACTTAGAGGATGACTCAATCCATATTCATTTCACAGGCTCTGCTGGTCAATCGCTCGGTGCATTTTTAGCACAAGGCGTAACCTTGGAAATCGAGGGTGATGCCAACGATTATGTCGGTAAGGGCTTATCAGGCGGTCGCGTGATTGTTTATCCACCTAAAAATTCCACTTTTAATGCTGAAGAAGAAATCATTGCAGGCAATGTTTGTGGTTATGGTGCCACTGGTGGAGAGCTCTACTTATCAGGTTGCGTATCAGAGCGTTTCTGTGTGCGTAACTCTGGTGCAGTGGCTGTTGTAGAAGGTATTGGTGATCACGGTTGTGAATACATGACTGGCGGGAAAGCCATTATTTTAGGAGAAGTTGGTCGTAACTTTGCTGCTGGCATGTCGGGTGGCGTTGCTTTTGTTTATAACCCACACAAGACTTTTGATGGCATGCTCTCTACTGGTGCTATGCTAGATTTAGACCCGTTCAATGAAACCTATGAAAATGAACTAAAGCACTACATTCAAAATCATTATAACCTAACGGGTTCACAAATTGCTAAACGCATCTTAAGTGATTGGACTAATGCACTAAATGATTTCGTGTTAGTTATTCCCATAGAGTATAAACACGCATTGCAAAAGTAAAATGCTTGTGTAATACCCACAGAGGTCTGACTGCTTACAGTCTTTATTACGCTACCTTTGCTCTTGGCGGTATTCCGCCTAGGGAAAAATGTGGTCGTTTATTATTATAAACCCATAACCACTGAGTCGTTAAATATTGGATTAAATGCTTGATAGATAAGTATCAATATACCCTTATCTTCTTTGGATCTATATTCTTAATAGTTTGACATAACT
>NZ_UEXF01000007.1:30928-90026 GCF_900127505.1 thiotrophic endosymbiont of Bathymodiolus puteoserpentis (Logatchev)
ACATTATTTGCAATCTCATTATATTCTCCTTCTACATCAGGGGATACAGTTCTTATTCTAGCATCGGCGGTAGCACTTGATAAATCCCCCGATCCACCAGCTATCTCACTATCAGGCACCATATCCTGTTCATTAATGTCGGCGTAAAGATGTCTATCACTGGTTCCAGAATAAGGACTTTCCTCGATAGCATCCCCGATAGTCTCCTCAACACTTCCCACTTGATCTTCTAGTTCAGGTTGAGTATGAACCGCATCTATATATCTTGGATCAGAGTCGTCTGCTGAAAAATATTCACTGTCTGTAGAACTTGAATCAATTGTCACATTATCTAAATCCACCTGAGGATCTGTATTGGTAATAGGAGTGATATAATTGTTAGCCCCAAAATTCATTTCATCAGGAGTTAGGTACCCACCATCCATGGATGTTTCAATTGTTCCTGTGTTTGGGTTAATGGGAGCAAGATATCCATCTTCATTCACTTCGATTACATGTGGGTTTGAGTTGGCGGGAGCAAGATATCCATCTTCATTCATTTCGATTGTATCTGTATTTGAAGTGTTGCCCGATGGATCTCTTTTAAATCTTTTAAATACAAAATAGCCAATCGGTGTACCAATAGCCACTACAGAAAGCACGCTAACAGGTATTGCCCATTCAGCTACCGATAGTTTTGTGTCGTCTTTTGATATGACGCACTGCAACCGAAATTCTGGGTCTTTTTTTGCTAAACTTGGAAATGGCTCGGCAAAACCATTATGACTAGTATCATGATCTGGAGGGTCTACTATTTTTCCCGTAGGGATAGAGGGGCTAAACTCATACCCTGATCTACATTTACAGGTTGCAGTATTACTTTCAGGTATATACGAAAAAACTGATGAACTGACAGGATAGGAGGGTATTCGTGATGATGTCTTCCCATCTTGGCTAAAAATGCTGAGATCAATAATATTACAAGTAACTCCTAGCACATTAAAACTACTGATCAGCAACAAACCTAAAGCATACAATTTTATTATTTTCATTTTTTCCAATTATAAATTAAACAAACTTAACATCTATAGAGCGCTCTAAAAAACCCAACACAATTTATGTATTCCTCTAAATCGCACTAGGATTTCTGGAGCACCCTATAAAAACTATTTCTTATTACTCTCATTAAACGCTTTCGCCTTTTTCCTAACAGAAAACAAAAGATTTGACTTGACACCAAGAAGTATGCTGGTAAACGATTGAGCAGTATTTGATATATCAAGAAGCGGAGAAATAGGATCTCTGTTTAAG
The DNA here is from genome assembly GCF_900127505.1 of thiotrophic endosymbiont of Bathymodiolus puteoserpentis (Logatchev). Taxonomy (NCBI): domain Bacteria; kingdom Pseudomonadati; phylum Pseudomonadota; class Gammaproteobacteria; species thiotrophic endosymbiont of Bathymodiolus puteoserpentis (Logatchev). The sequence continues at coordinate 32,219 of NZ_UEXF01000007.1, forward strand.
AATTTGGCAAATGCTACATAATCGTCGCTTTTTCCAGCAAGACATTCTTCTATTTGAGTATCTATCAAAGGGGGTAAAGTATCTATGCTTTTAAGGATATTAATAAGAACCATATCTTTGTTTGGGTGGTAAGGAACAACAACACAATCATAAACAGGATAGTTATGACCTGTATAACCTGATTTGTCCCAGCAAAGGGCATTCATGTTTTGCCCTTGATTGTTAAGATTATACCGCTCTCTAAACATTTTTTCTGTCGCTTTGCGTGCTTGTTGTTTTGCTTTTACTAGAAATTTTTCTGCAAAATCTTTTGCTGAACGACATATTTTCTCTCTCCCTTGTTTTCTTTGCTTATAAAAAGCATTGGCATAAGAAATCTTCATATTGCTTAAGAAGAAATTATAAGTTTTTACATAACTGCCTAAAAACTCAGAAAAAGGGTAATTTTTATCGGTTTCTGTATAAGGAGGTTTTTTAGATGAAGTATCTGGTGATTTGATTGTAATTGAATCCTCTAGTTTATAGGCACTAAAATGCGTTTTATAGTCATAAAAAATATTACCTAAACATCCTTTTATTTGCCCGGGATTCATATCTTTAAAGGATAAAACATGGTTACTATCAGTATTAATGCCACATAATTCAAGTGTTGAATTAGACAAAATACTGGGTGGTGTAGTTATCATCCCTTTAATTGAGTGATCCAAGAACTCCTCTAAAGCAACAAACTTTGGAGAGCCTTTCATCCATTGGGCTGAATATACTTTTGTCAATAATGCTTGTAATTTTTTAACAGATGTAAAATATTGCTTCCTGTAGGTGACAAACAAATCCCGTCCATGTTCGGAATAAATTTTTTCTAAACCTTCTGTATTGTTCATTCCTGAGATCAGAAGGTCATGAACTTTTGATGCAAATTTAGTCATATCTTGAACCTCTGCCTTAGGGGATTCATATATATAACCACCATTAACAGTTTTTAATATTTTATTCAATTTTTCCTCTTCTCTGTCTGTTGGAGAAGGTCCAAAATCAGCAATTATATTAAATGGTAATGTCCAATTATAAAAAGATGCTATTTTATCTGCGGTTGTTGCATTGGGATCTTCAAAAACCGTTACAATGTGATAAATTACCATTCCTACTGCTACAACTACACCGATAACCCCGATAACTTCTACTGCTACTTCTGCAGTCAGCATAGCCGTGTCCATTATTGGCGCCTCTAAAGCCCCAGTTGTCTCTGCTGCAGTGCTAGCAATATTCTCAGAAGCAGTGGTACCAATCTCATCTGTTGTAGGGATATCTTCTGTCTGGAGTTCTGGGTTGGTGCTATCTTGATTCGTTATGCGGTCATCAAATTCATCGTTATCTGGGGTGCATAAAGATCCTGCAGCATTGATATTAAATGTTATTAAGGCACTCAAAATTAATGTTAGAAAATTAAATTTTATTAGTTTCATATATACTCCAAATGTTCTTCAAACACATTTTTTGAAAAACTCTCTTTAAAATTAAAAAAATAGACTCTTGTTTTTTAAGGGTGAAAATGTATTTTGTGCTTATGCCATTTTCAAAAAAAATTGTCTTATTAACTACTTATATCTGTCTTAAGGTTTATAAAATAAGCATTTTTATACTCATTATGTTTTAGGAGACCCGAAAATAGTTTTCCAGAAATCCCAAACTGTATTCCAAACTGTATTCCAATCGGGGGTAGTAGGCGCCGGTTCAGATTTTATACAACGCAGAGCAAGACCAAGATTTGGAAGATCATCTTTAAAGCTGACCGAACCTGCTACACTATTAAAAACTAAACTGTTTGCTCTAAGTCCTATTTCTACATGCACTCTTGTACTTTTAGAAAATCCAAAGTAATACCAAGGATGAGTAATTACCGTTTTATACTCGGGCCTAGGAGAAGCAATACGACTTCTAGTCCAATACCGACCAGAATTGGTTTCTACAATATATATATCTTTATCAATACTTATCACTCTTTTACGCATACCTGTTAAAGGCAATTTTAAAGAGTTGTTGAAAGTAGTCGTCTTTAACCCTATTTTTTCATCTATAAACTCCTGCTTACTAGGGACAGAAAAACCAGCTGGGCAGACGCCACTATAATACCTATCAGTGCGTTTAAATCCATAAGTGTCAGTACTCGTCCAATCATAAAACAATTTAGATTGAAATCTAGCTCTTATGGCCATTCCTGATCCAGATCCATAATCTACTTGTTGGGATGAGGATTTTCCATAAAGTGTATCGTTAGATGGGGTTATCGATTTTGATAGACTTTTACCAAGATTATGATTAGAGCGCTTTTGATGCCCATCAGTAAAACGCCCAAACTGATACAAGCCACCAAGACACAATGGGTCTGTGGCATTTTCACAAACCATATCAGCATCCAAATTTCTATCTAGCCAAACTCGCCCTGTTGTTGGAGAGGTAACCGTGTTATAAATCTTGCCATTAAAAACCTTGGCAACCACTTGAATAGTCAAACTAGCAACAACATTGTTCCCATCTAATGAAGTTGCACTCAACACTACTGTGCCCTCACTAACACCTTTAAGTGTTGTGACGCCCTCTTTTGAAATGTGAATGGTTGCATTTTTAGAATTTAGCGACCATGAAACCTTTTGAATAGTAGCGTTGCTAGGGGTAAGTGCAACACTAACCTGAGCAACTTTACCTACTTCAAGAACATTTGTATCGCTTAATCGCTGAATGTCATGATTTATCTGAATACTGGTAACAGGCACGGCAACAGACTTTACGCTGATAGAAATCACTGCTGAACTTGTGCCCAAATCATTAGAAGCAGTAACGGTATAGAGAGCTTTTGGCTGTACTTTGGTCGGCACACCTGAAATTACGCCAGTTGTATAGTTCATTTTTAATCCAGCAGGAAGTCCATCAATTGACCACCTAGTGACATGGGCACCAAAATTAACGAATGTAATTGGGGTAATCTCTTCGCCAAAAGAAGCACTTAACACATCAATATTAGATTTAATAATAGGAGGGCCAACAGTATCTTTTATGCAACGCACTTGGTAACCTCTGGCACGCCCTTCATTTAAAAAATATTGTGCGCCATCTGCTCCAAATACAAGTGCAGTAGATCTGTGGTTCTTACTGTCAATAGATCTTGTCCAATAAGAACCCTTTTTATTTGCTTCCTCTAATATTCCATCAACATCACGATAACCACTTAACGGCAACATTCCATTAAATACTGAGGTGCTGCCCCCGCCTTCATTACTTAATTCCTTAGAGGTTGGTACGCTATAACCTTTCGGACAAATATCATTAACACCTTTATCGATCCAAGCAACTTTTCTGTTGTCGCCTTGATGGTCAACAAGTGCTGTTGTCCAGTCAGTTACGACAGCGGGCATATTAGTTATAAATTTTGCATTATTAGGGGTGATACTGCTTGCTAATTCTGAACTCGTTTTTGAACCTGCAATTTGGTGCCCATCTCTACCTCTGCCCCATTGATAAAAATCACCATAACAATTTGAATCTGTCCTAGTTTTACAAGCCTCAGATGCACCTAAGTTTCTATCTAGCCAAGACCTGCCTGTTTTTTTAGACAATATCTCTTTATAAGATTTATTATCAAAAACAATGGTAGGAACAACAAGTATTTCAAACTCATCTACCGCAGTGCCATTAAGTGCGATAGCTCTGACAGTGGATACGCCATCTTTGATGGCAGTAATTTTGCCTGTTGCTTGGTCAACACTTAGTTTGTCATCAACCTCCCACGACAAAGTTTTGTCGGTTGCATCGTTAGGACTAATCGCTACATGAAGTTGCATGCTTTCACCAATTGCTAAGACACTTTTAGCGCCTGATATTTTAATGCTATCAACCAATACTGGTAAAACTGTAATATAGACAGCAACATTCGTTGACCCTTGGCTGTTGCTAGCAGAAACCATATATATATTTCTGCTTTGAACCTTAGTAGGCGTACCTGAAATAATTCCTTTTTGATTGTCAAACACCAACCCTTTAGGAAGTGGAAATGAAGGAAGGATTGACCATTGATCAACACCGCCTGAGGCATAATTAATAAATTCAATTGGCTTCATTGGCCTACCAACAATAATGTTGTTTTCGACTGTGCTGGGTGCTATTTCTGGTGCAGTGTTATCTTGAAGACAACGCACACTGACATCTATTGTTTTAAGCATATCACCACGCCATAAATCCAACTCTGTTCTGCTCAGTAAAAATTCATGCTCCTTCTCGTTAGAAAACTGTATGGCAGTAATTCCAACAATATTAATGTCAGCATCGTCTCTAAGCTGTTGCAGTGTTTGAGAGGTATTCATTGAATTTTTAGAAAGAAAAACAACCAAACCTATGGCGGGTTTAACAAGTTTTCCTGTTGTTAAGTCTCGGATCTTGATACTGTCAATGATATATTCCGAACCTAAATCAATCAACACCCATCCATTGCCTGAAGGGCTCTTAGCACTGAAACCAAGATCGGTGCCATCAACAATATCAGCTGGATCGTTTTTACTATCAGTCCAAGTACTGCCGCCAGTGGAACTTTTTGCCGTCTTGTGTGATGCAACATCTACGCCATTACTGATTACTCCTACCTTACCTGTCAATAATGCACTCGGATCAGCGCTGAAACCAAGCTTGGTGTCATTAACAATATTAACCGAATTGTTTTCACTATCACTCCAAGTGTTAGTGAAACTTTTTACCGTCTTGTGTAATGCAACATTTACACCATCACTAATTACTTCTACTTCACCTATTGATAATGCACCTGGAAGTGATTGTTTAATTAACACAAAACGCATAGCATCTATTGGTACAGGTGCTATTTTACGGGCAATAAAGTGTTTGTCATTTTTGGTGCTACTAGAGCTACTAGAGCTAACAAAATAAGCCTCCTCTCCTACTTTCTTCATTTTATCGTCTTGGTAAAAACCTAGCAATTTAGCATTAAAGTCACTTTCATGAAGTATTTCGGCTTGTTTTCTGCCTCGATACGCATTATCTTTGTTTTGAAGGGCTTGACTCATGCCAAGATGGCCTTCTAATTTTTTCCAATCTGCATCTGATGGGATGTGCCAGCCAGAGGCACATATTCCTTGTGATCCTGATTTGGATTCGGCGTTCATAGCCCCTTTCCAATTATAAAACTTGAGATCCTCATTTTCGGCATGAACATTTTTTATGTGGGCAACACTTGGGTAATGAAGCATGTTCTCAACAGTCCATAGCTGATCACCAAACATTTTGGTTTTATACTTAGCAAAACCAACTGACATTTCTCTGTGGTAATTATGGGGATTGACAGTATCTTTGTCAGATCCGTCTTGGTCTTTGTCGGAGCCGCCTTTGTTTTTATCAGATCCGCCTTTGTCTTTGTCGGAGTCACCTTTGTTTTTATCAGATCCGTCTTTGTCTTTGTCGGAGTCACCTTTGTTTTTATCAGATCCGCCTTTGTCTTTGCCGAATCCGTCTTTGTTTTTGTCAGTCTTGTCTTTATCAGCCTTAGATTTTGGTGTTAGAATACGAGAAAATCCGGTTATTTTATAGCTTTCTTTCTTCCCTGTAATATTACTCTTAATCTCTAGCGTGCCAGAAAACTTACTACCAATATATACATTGGCAAAAACCCCCATAAAAACAATGTCGCCTTTAGACTGATTAGGTTGTAATGAATCAGTGTCGTAATCCCAAGTCATCCGTCTATCTTTAAAGGTTACATTGTAAACTGGTGTTCCATTGATAAAAACAGATCGGTCGGTTACCTTGCCATTTATGGATTCGGCTGCATTTGTTATGTAAATTTTTATTGATTTTTTGCCATTGTCGTATGTTAAATTAGTGGGGTATCTTCCAACCCAGAAAAATAAATTGTTAGCCTTTCTTTTTTCAAACTCAGTAGCGACTGTTTTTACCTTGCAAAGGCTACATTTACTGGTTAAGAAGCTTTGAAGTGTTTGAAGATTGTCGTTTAATGTTAGCGATATACGCAGATGTTTAACAAACTCCAAAAATAAGGTAGTTTTGCTAAAAACTTCATCTACAAACATTTCGGAGGCTTTTAGAACATCAGGGTTTTCGCTTGGTGTTACCTTGGAATCAGGGGCAAAAACAAGGGGCTTTGAGGAATTAGATTGATTGAGGTTGGCATTCAGGAGGTTGGCATTCAGATTAGGATTCGTTAAATTGGACAAGGAATCTGACTGAGTAGAAAAAGCATCAGGCGGCGTTGCTAGTATATTAACACTAGATAATAAGTAAATCAGTAAACCGATTGTTGATACTTTGATTGTTTGCATACATTAATTCCTAATAAATAAACCTAAATTCAAATTCTAAGTGCAACTTTTTTTTAGTTGGCTAATGATACCTATAATAAGACTCCTGCATAACACCAAAAAAAAGCCCCCTGCATTAACCCAATATATTTTATGGGCTTTATAAATTGTACTGGGAATTTTGGCTGGCCTTTTTTATAAACTCACATTAAAACTTCCATTGAATAGCACCTTCAATACCATCACTATGCGCTTTATTATTGGTAGATTGAATGCGCTCATAACTAACAGAAGCACTGGTGTTGTCTTTTTGATAATCCAGCCCCAGTTTTACGCTCACTTCTTGCTCGGCATTTTTGCTAAGGTAATCGCTAGTATCACGACGAATATCGGATTTGTATTCCACACTAACAAAGCGATTGAGTTGTCCATCTCGATAGTTCACTTGCTTATTAATCTCAATACCAAGGGCAATTGCCTCATTAGTGACAGTCTCGCTGTTGGTAAGTACATCACTCGCCTTCATCTTAATACGACTGATGTCGTAACGAATAAAAGGCGAAAGCTCTACGCCCTTGGTCTGTAAATCCACACGGTAAGCAATGCTGGCAAAAAAGCCATCGCTGTCTTGGTCGGCACTTGATGCATTGTTGACTTTGTGCGTGGCTTGGGCGACGCCTAGTACTGCCTCAATACTGCCTTTGTCATTGAGTTCTAATGCGCCGTAACTAGACAATGTGTATTGCGTGGTATCCACATCGCCTGAGAAATCATTGCCCGTGGCAGTGCGATCTTGCTTGCCTAAGCTAAGGGCAAAGCCAATAATTTTATCTTTGGCTATGCGTCTGTCCATACCCATATTGAGGGATTTAAGATTAAACTTAGTCTTATCTGCCCCTGTCCCGTTGCTTTTACCAATCACCACCTTGGCACTCGTCCAAGTATCCCAACGCTCAATCTTACGGCTGGAGGTGGGGATGACATTACTTAGCCCGTTGGCACTTAGTACATGGTTGATAAGGCTGTTGGTTTGACTATCGGCAAAACTGACCTGAATACCGCTAACAAAACCATTGGCACTAGAGCTGCTCTTTTGTTTGTCTTTATGACGAATATGCGATAAGCGCCCCATCAATGTTTTTCCGACTTTAAAGAGTAAGACTTTACTGGCAGTTTTGCTTTCTTTACGCACAGCTTGGGCAGCCATTCTGATAGCCACCGCCCTAGAAGCGCCGACACCAGCCCTTGTAGACGCTTCTACGGTTACAGTGAGGGTTTTTTCAGTCGTATCATTACCCTTGGTGGCTTTGATATTAACCTGATAAGTGTTATCACCAGGATTTTTAAAGCTGGTGGCTTCAAAGGTAAGTGTGTTGCCACTAAGGCTGAATTTAGCCTGATTTCTGCCACCAGTAATAGAAAAATTTACACCCCTTTGGCTGGCAGTAAGTGTAATTACTTTGGCTACATTTTCTGGCGTAGAAACATTAGCTGTGGTAATGACAAGCTCTTTTGTTTCTTCTGTAACTTTGATAGAAAATTCTTGATTGACGCTCTGGATGCCATCGCTAACAGTGACGGTGATAGTCATATCGCCAATAGCAGTGATGGAACGCTTGGTTTTGAGTTGGTTGCCATTGACGATTTTAAAATCAGTACTGGTGGTGGTAAAAGTAAGGGCATCAGTAGCAGTATCTAGATCGGTAGCACTAAGGGTGCCAACCAAGGTGTCGGCGGGCAGACCTGCGATAAGATTAGTATTGCTGATCTGGATATTGGTCGGGGCTTCATCATTTAGGTCGGTAACCGTAACAGCGATGGTTCTGCTGACGGAGTCTTCGCCTGCTTTGGCAGTAACTACCACCGAGTAGGTGTGATCGCTTCTGGCTTCAAAGTCGGTGGCAGCAAAGGTAAGTGTGTTGCCACTAAGGCTAAATTTAGCCTTATCTGCACCACCGGTAATAGCAAAACTTACATCACTTCTGTTGACAGTAAGCACAATCACTTTATCTGCATTTTCTGGCGTAGCAACATCAGTCGTAGTAATGACAAGTTCCCCTTCATCTTCTAAAGCTATAACTTTGATAGTAAAGTCTTTCCTGGTGTGTTGGACACCATCGCTAACAGTGACGGTGATAGTCATATCACCAATAGCAGCGATGGGACGCTTGGTTTTGAGTTGGTTACGGTTGACGATTTCAAAATCAGCGTTGTTGGTGATGGTAAAAGTGAGGGCATCAGCAGCAGTATCTATATCGGTAGCACTAAGGGTGCCAACCACGGTGCCGGCGGGCTGACCTTTGAGAAGGTTAGTATTGCTGATCTGGATATTGGTTGGGGCAACATCGTTTAGGTCGGTAACCGTAACAGTAATGGTTTTGCTAACGGAGGATTTACCTGCTTCACTGGCAGTAATTATCACCGAGTAGGTATGATCGCTTCTGGCTTCAAAGTCGGTGGCAGCAAAGGTAAGTGTGTTGCCACTAAGGCTAAATTTAGCCTTATCTGCACCACCGGTAATAGCAAAACTTACATCACTTCTGTTGACAGTAAGCACAATCACTTTATCTGCATTTTCTGGCGTAGCAACATCAGTCGTAGTAATGACAAGTTCCCCTTCATCTTCTAAAGCTATAACTTTGATAGTAAAGTCTTTCCTGGTGTGTTGGACACCATCGCTAACAGTGACGGTGATAGTCATATCACCAATAGCAGCGATGGGACGCTTGGTTTTGAGTTGGTTACGGTTGACGATTTCAAAATCAGCGTTGTTGGTGATGGTAAAAGTGAGGGCATCAGCAGCAGTATCTATATCGGTAGCACTAAGGGTGCCAACCACGGTGCCGGCGGGCTGACCTTTGAGAAGGTTAGTATTGCTGATCTGGATATTGGTCGGTGCTTCATCGTCTAGGTCGGTAACTGTAACAGTGATGGTTTTTTCAGCTGTTATGATGGAGGTGAGGACCCCAAAACGTACCGTTCTGATGGCTTGTACCTTAACACGATAAGCGACATCACTTCGGGCTTCAAAATCCGTGGCTTTGAAAGTTAATTTATTACCTGCTAAGGTAAACTTATTGGCATCTGCACCAGGCAAAATAGCAAAATCTATCGAGATAAAACCACTATCGCTATTATTGCCATTAGTGGTAAGATCAATCACCTTGGCTGTGTTTTCAGGCGTAGAAAAAGCATCAGCTGTGGTAATACGATAGACATTCTCTCTTGATAATGTCCTATCAAGTTCAAGTACGGTTACAGTAATGGTTTTAGCGATATGGGCTTCGCCTGTTTTACTGGCAATAATTACCACCGAGTAGGTGTTATCGCTTCCGACTTCAAAGTCGGTGGCAGCAAAGGTAAGTTTGTTACTGCCCTCAGGAAGGCTAAATTTATCCCGATCTGAACCACTGCCAATAACAAAACTTACATTATCTTTGTTGGCAGTAAGATCAATTACTTTAGCTACTTTTTCTGGCGTAGAAACATCAACTGTAGTAATGGCAAACTTAGGAATTGCGTCAGTTACTGTTATATGAAAATCTTTATTTTTAGATTTGTTACCTTGTGGATCAGAGACAGAAACCGAAAAATAATAATCGCCTTTTTGTTTTTTATCAACCTTTGCCTTAATGCTTAACTCACCCTTTGAATTGATTGAAAAATCTTTGTTACTAGTGCTACCTTCGAGATGGTAACTAAGTTTTGTGCTGTCGGTACCGGCATCCTCATCAGTGGCAGTCACTGTACCAATCACGGTACCACTGGCGCTACCATCTTCAATAGTTTTATTACTGAGTTGAATATTTTTAGGTGCTTCAGCTACATCCAAAATTGTGTATATCAATATAACAGCAGACATATTGTCTTGACCAGTAAACTTCATGCGAGTTTCAAGACGAATTGTTTTATTTTCAAGAGCCTCATAATTTTGTTTCTTCAATGTTATTCCACTCGGCTTTATTATAAATTGATCTGCATCAATATTACTTTCGAAAAATGATATGCTATCAATACGCCACTTAGAAGCGAATGTTGCATTCTCATTCTCATACACGTTCAGGTAACTCGTATAACGACCAGCCAACGCTTGGAATGATGACAACAACAGTACACTTATAATAAATAGTTTTATAGTTTTCATAGAAAATCCCCTTAATAATTATTTTACTTCGCTGTTTCTAAGTAACAGCGCATAATTGGCAAAATGTTTTTTACACTTTGTCCATCAGCATGGATCCTAGATATTCTCTAGTTCTGTATTAAAAATAAAATGTACTTTATATTGTATAAAACTAACTACTTTTTTATAAAGCATTATGATCCGCTCCCCATATGTATTTTTACCTTAAAAATAGATAATTGTGTAAGTTTTTTTTGTTGTGTAATTTTAGACTCCTACATCAAACCCTGCAAAAGCCCAAGAAGTAGCAGAAAAACTAAGAAGATTTTACAAGCCAATAAAACCTCCGATGCTAGCGCAGTTGCTAAACTTGATATGACCTAGGGCTTTTAAAACAGGGAAATACACTGATCACTTGGCAAACGCTAAATACCCCTCATTAGAAAAATTGCCAGCGAGTAATCTTAAGGCTATTGCCGACAATCTAACCGGAGCGACGAATACCGACAAGAGTCTAGTGATAACTTAGGGATGATGGTGTCTTGCTTAACAAAAATACAAAGCAAAAAAGATTAGTCTTTAACCTGAGCCATTACTTTATCAGCAAAATTCTCTTCCTTTTTCTCAATACCCTCGCCCATTTCAAAGCAAACAAACGACATTATTATAGCAACTTTTCTCTTTCAAGAATATCTGCAGAAATACATTCAGGCTTGTTGGTTAATTTATGCTGGGGTTTTTTAGGCGTCCTTTTTTATAGGCTCATTAAAACTTCCATCGAACAGCACCTTCAATACCATTACTATGCGCTTTATTATTGGTAGATTGAATACGCTCATAACTAACAGAAGCGGTGGTGTCGTCTTTCTGATAATCCAGCCCCAGTTTCACGCTCACTTCTTGCTCCGTATTTTTGCTACGGTAATCACTGTCATCACGACGAATATCGGATTTGTATTCCACGCTCACAAAGCGAGTGAGTTGTCCATCTTGGTAGTTCGCTGTCTTACTGATGTCAATACCAAGAGCAATTGCCTCGTCGGTGGCAGTCTCGCTGTTGGCAAGTATGTCATCGGCTTTCATCTTGATACGGCTGATATCGTAGCGAATGAAAGGCGATAAGTCTACGCCCTGAGCCTGTAAATCTGTACGGTAAGCAATGCTGGCAAAAAAGCCATCGCTGTCTTGGTCGGCACTTGGCGTGTTGCTATTGCTGATTTTGTGCGTGGCTTGGGCGACGCCTAGTACTGCTTCAATATTGCCTTTGTCACTGAGTTCTAACGCACCGTAACTAGACAGTATGTATTGCGTGGTATCTATATCACCTGAGAAATTATTGCCCGTAGCAGTGTGCTTTTGCTTGCCTAAGCCAAGAGAAAAGCCGATAATTTTATCTTTGGCTATGCGTCTGTCCATACCTATATTAAGGGATTTAAGATTAAACTTAGTCTTATTTGCCCCTTCCCCGTTGTTTTTACCAATCACCACCTTGGCACTCGTCCAAGTATCCCAACGCTCAATCTTACGGCTGGAGGTGGGAATGACATTACTCAGCCCGTTGGCACTTAGTACACGATTGATAAAGCTGTTGGTTTGGCTATCGGCAAAACTGACCTGAATGCCGTTAACAAAATCATTGGCACTAAAACTACTTTTTTGCTTGTTTTTATGACGAATATGCGATAAACGCCCCATCAATGTTCTTCCGACTTTAGAGAGTAAGAGTTTACTGTCAGATTTGCTTTCTTTTCGCACAGCTTGGGCAGTCACCACTAACCCATCTACGACTACTTTGATAGAAAATTCTTGATTGGCGCTCTGGGTGCCATCGATAACAGTGACGGTGATAGTCATATCACCAATAGCAGTGATGGAACGCTTGGTTTTGAGTTGGTTGCCATTGACGATTTTAAAATCAGTGCTGGTGGTGGTAAAAGTAAGGGCATCAGTAGCAGTATCTGGATCGGTAGCACTGAGGGTGCCAACCAAGGTGTCGGCGGGCAGACCTGCGATAAGATTAGTATTGCTGATCTGAATATTGGTCGGTGCTTCATCGTCTAGGTCGGTAACTGTAACAGTGATGGTTTTTTCAGCTATATCGGTTTGTATGGTTGCCTTTCTGGTGGCGCGTACCTTAACACGATAAGTGGCATCACTTTGGGCTTCAAAATCCGTGGCTTCGAAAGTTAAATCATTACCTACTAAGGTAAACTTGTCGGCATCTTCACCAGGCAAAATAGCAAAATTTATCGAGAAAAAACCAACACCGCCATCAGTGGTAAGATCAATCACCTTGGCTGTGTTTTCAGGCGTAGAAAAATTAGCCCCCGTGGTAATAGAAAATGCAAATGCCTGAAACGATGATAACAACAGTATGTGTATAACAAATAGTTTAATAATTTTCATGGTAAACCCTCTTAATATTTAAGAACCCAAAATTGTATAGTAAATCTCAAGACGAGAAGAATTAACCTTTAATCTGAGCCATTACTTCATCAGCAAAATTTTCTTCTTTTTTCTCAATGCCCTCGCCCACTTCAAAACGAACAAATGACTTGATTGTGGCGCCTTTTGATTTAACCAATGCACCCACTGTTGTATCTGGGTCTTTAACAAAAGCTTGACCAGAAAGTGTGACTTCGTTGATAAATTTCTTCATGCGACCACCAATCATTTTCTCAATGATGTTGTCTGGTTTGCCAGATTCTCTTGCTTGCTCTACAAAAATCGCTTTTTCTCTTTCAAGAATATCTGCAGATAATTCATCTTCAAAAATACACTCTGGCTTAGAAGCTGCAATATGCATGGCAATGTCTTTTGCCAAGTCTTCATCACCACCCTCTAATACGCTTAATACCGCAATACGATCACCGTGTTTATAAACACCGATAACACCATCATTTGCATTCACAGTTACTACACGACGAATGGTTACATTTTCACCAGTACTAGCAACGATATCTTCGCGTGCTTTTTCTAATGAATCACCATTTTCCATGGTTTGCGCTAAAAACGCTTCAATATTAGCAGGGGTTGTTTTAAGTGCCAATTCACCTAATGCATCAACAAAACCAATAAAGACATCGCCTTTAGTAACAAAGTCTGTTTCAGAATTAACCTCTAAAATAGTTGCTGTTTTTCCATCAGTACTAACATTAACTTTAACCAAACCTTCTGCAGCAATACGCCCTGACTTCTTAGCGGCCTTAGCGGCGCCTGAGGTGCGCATTAAATCAATCGCTGCTTCCATATCACCATTGGTTTCACTTAATGCTTTTTTGCAGTCCATCATGCCTGCGCCTGTTCTTTCTCTTAATTCTTTAACCATTAATGCTGTAATAGCCATAACTATCTCCTAATCTATCTGTATTGTTTATGCAAGAATTTTCTCAATCATTACGCCTTTAGTATCGCTGGCATTAACCTGAACACCTTGCTCTTGTGCATAACGCCCTAATTCTGCTTTTTTCATAGCGGTTAGTGCTGTTTTGTTGAGCTTGCTGGTTTTCTTTGCTGTTTTTTCAGCAACTGGTTTTTTAGTCGCTTCCTTCTCAACAGGTTTTTTCTCTTCTTTAACAGCCTCTTCTTTAACAACTGCTTTCTTAATCACAGGCTCTTTAACAACAGTTTTCTTTATGGTAGTTGGTTTTTTAGTTTGTTGTATTGGCATTGAAGCTTTTGCCTCTAAAACTGCATTTGCAATTTCTCTTGCGTAGAAGCCAATCGCTCTGATTGAATCGTCATTACCTGGGATCACATAGTCGATGCCTTCTGGATTGTGGTTAGTGTCCACAATGCCGATTAGTGGCAAGCTTAATTTTTGTGCTTCTTTGACGGCGTTCTTCTCATGACCGATATCAATAACGAACACCACATCAGGAATACCGCCTAAATCTTTAATACCGCCTAAACTACGCTCTAGTTTTTCCATTTCGCGTGTCATCATTAACGCTTCTTTTTTGCCGAATTGAGCAAAGTTTTCTTCTGCTAAAAATTCTAAATCTTTTAGACGCTTAATTGAGGCTTTGATGGTTTTGTAGTTTGTCATCATGCCACCCAACCAACGGTGGTTCACATATGGCATACCACAACGGATTGCCTCTTCTTTCATGATGTCACTTGCTGCACGCTTTGTGCCAACAAACAAAATAGAGCCGCCAGCTGCTGCTGTTTTTGATGCGAAATTAAGCACATCGTTAAACATTGGTAGTGATTTTTCTAGGTTGATGATATGCACACCATTACGAGTGCCATAAATGTAGCGCTCCATTTTTGGGTGCCAAAAACGACTGCGGTGACCAAAATGAACACCAGCCTCTAACATTTTCTTCATGGATGTCTTTGCCATATTATTTCTCCGGGGTTATTAAAAAGACCTCTTGTCTTTTCCTTCCACAACTTCTATTAGTCAACCCTTCTTTCTCAAAGAGCACCCTGACTAATATGCCAAGCTGTGTGATACATTAAAATAAATTGGGCGCTCAATAAACGCCCAATTCAACTGTTGATTTTTAAAAATCAAAAATCGTAAAACGCAGTATTATACCTAAGCCTTACGGTATAAGTAATAATTAGCTCTAGTTAGCTTTGGCTAATTCAGCGCGCATCTCATCAATGGTTGCTTTATAATCGTTAGTATTGAAGATGGCTGAACCTGCAACAAAGGTATCTGCGCCTGCAGCTGCAACTTCACGAATATTATCAATTTTCACACCGCCATCAATTTCTAAGCGAATATCCTTGCCACTCACATCAATCAATTGTCGTACTTGCTTACACTTTTCTAGCGTGTGTGGAATGAAAGATTGACCACCAAAACCAGGGTTGACCGACATTAACAAAATCATATCTAACTTATCCATAATATTTTCTAGTACATGTAAAGGTGTTGCTGGATTAAACACCAGCCCTGCTTTACAACCCGCCTCTTGAATCATACCAAGCGTCCTGTCAACATGCTCAGAAGCTTCTGGGTGAAAAGTAATATATGATGCACCTGCAGCAACAAAGTCAGGAATAATTCTGTCTACTGGTTTAACCATTAAATGCACATCAATCGGTGCAGTTACACCATGATTCCGTAATGCTTCACAAACCAATGGACCAATTGTTAAGTTTGGCACATAGTGATTATCCATCACATCAAAATGCACAATATCAGCGCCAGCGCTTAATACATTATCAACTTCTTCACCCAACTTGGCGAAGTCTGCTGCCAAGATTGACGGGGCAATAAAATTAGATTGTTTCATTTTTTCTCCTGTTTTTAAAAAGTAATTTATTTAAATGTGAGCAGACTAGAGCCTGTCATTTCATCGGGCTGTTCAACACCCATCATTAATAGCAATGTTGGTGCAACATCAGATAATGCACCCTCTTTAGGTTCGGCAATTGCTGCTTCACGCCCACTCACAAAGATAAGTGGCACTGGATTATTTGTATGTGCGGTATGCACTTCGCCCGTTTCAGGGTTAACCATTTGTTCGGCGTTGCCATGGTCGGCAGTAATTAGCATTTCTCCATCAATAGAAAATATAGACTGATAAATGATACCAAGGCATTTATCAACTGCCTCAACCGCTTTAATAGTCGCCTCTAATTTCCCAGAATGCCCAACCATATCAGTATTAGCAAAGTTACAAATAATCAAATCATATTTCTGACTTTCAATATTCTCAGCCAAATCATCCGTTAACTCAAAGGCGCTCATTTCTGGCTTCAGGTCATAAGTTGCTACATCTGGCGATGGAATCAGTACGCGGTCTTCTCCATAAAATGGACGCTCAATACCGCCATTTAAAAAGAAAGTGACATGTGCATATTTTTCAGTCTCAGCAATCCTAAGTTGTGTCATGCCTAAGTTAGACAGATATTTACCCAGCACATTGTTAAGCTTTGCAGGTGGATAAGCCACTGGTAAGTTAAAGTCTTTTTTGTATTCTGTCAAGCAAATAAATTGCGTGGGTACAAAATTACCACGCGAAAAACCTTGAAAATTTTCATCAGTTAATGCCTGAGTAATTTGCCTGGCACGGTCGGCGCGATAATTCATAAAAATCATCACATCGCCTTTATTAATTTTTGTTGGCGATTTGATGACACTTGACTGAACAAACTCATCTGTTTCGCCACGCGCATATGCCATATTAATAGCTTCAACTGCACTTTGCGCTAAAAACTTGCCCTTACCTTTGACAATTAATTCATAAGCAGAACGCACGCGATCCCAGCGATTATCCCTATCCAAAGAGAAATACCGACCAATCACACTAGCAATTTCACCCACGCCCACTTCAATAATTTTCTCTTCTAATTTTTGAATGTAGCCTTTTGCACTCTTTTGTGCACAGTCTCGACCATCAGAAAATATATGCAAGTAGACTTCCTTACAATCATGTTTCTTAGTCATTTCCAACATGGCATGAATTTGCTCTTCGTGTGAATGTACGCCACCGTCAGATAACAAACCCATAATGTGGACTGCCTTATTGTTGTCATTAGCATATTCAAGGGAATTTTTTAAGACAGGGTTTCTAAAGAAGTCACCTTCTTGAATGTCATTATGAATTCGGGTGAAATCCTGCTTAACCACACGCCCAGCACCAAGGTTAAGATGCCCTACTTCAGAATTACCCATTTGCTCACCAGGTAATCCAACTTTTTTACCGCTAGTAAGAATCAGAGTGTTAGGGTGTTTGTTATTAAGTCTATCCCAAACAGGCGTTTTTGCTAGGGCAATAGCGTTATTCTCTTCAACTTCTGAATGCCCCCAGCCATCTAGGATAATTAGTACTTTGGTTTGTTTTTTTGCTATCATTGATTGTTATCCTAAAGCATTAAACATTAAATAAGAAGTGTACCACATCGCCATCTTGCATAATATATTCCTTTCCTTCTGCACGCAATTTCCCCGCTTCCTTTGCGCCTTTTTCACCCCTACATTCGATAAAATCATCAAAAGCAACCGTTTCCGCACGAATAAAACCCTTCTCAAAGTCACCGTGAATTTTCCCTGCTGCTTGTGGCGCACTATCACCAATATTAATCGTCCAAGCACGCACTTCTTGCACGCCTGCAGTAAAATAAGTTTGCAAGCCAAGCAAGTGATAACCTGCTTTAATCAAACGATCAAGCCCAGCTTCATCTTGACCCATTTCAGATAAAAATTCTTGCTTTTCATCCTCTTCCATGTCGGCAATATCCGCTTCAATATTCGCACAAATTGCAACCACTTCTGCACCCTCAGCATCTGCAAATTTCCGAATAACATCTAGGTGTGGATTGTCATTAAAACCATTTTCACTAACATTAGCTGTGTAAAGCACAGGCTTGATAGTCAGCAATTGAAAACCTTTTAACAAATTAGTTTCTTCTTCATTAAAATCTAAAGCGCGAACAGGTTTTCCTTCTTCTAACGCAGGTAAAATTCTTTCTAGTAACTCTCTAAGAGGGATGCCGTCTTTTTGTCCCGACTTGGTATTCTTTAGCGCTCTATCGTAAAGTTTTTCAACCGCGGCTAAGTCTGCTAAGATTAATTCTGTATTGATAATTTCAATGTCGTCTAATGGTGATACCTTGCCAGATACATGGATAATATCATCGTTATCAAAAGCACGAACCACATGCACAATCGCATCGGTTTCACGAATGTTGGTTAAAAATTGATTGCCCAACCCTTCACCTTTTGATGCGCCTTCAACCAAGCCTGCAATATCCACAAACTCCATTGTCGTTGGTAAGATTTTCTCGGGACTAACAATTTCAGCCAATTGCTCTAAACGCTTATCGTTCATCGGCACAATGCCAACATTTGGCTCAATGGTGCAAAATGGATAGTTTGCCGATTCAATGCCTGCTTGCGTCAATGCATTAAATAAAGTTGATTTTCCTACATTGGGTAGCCCAACGATGCCACATTTAAATCCCATATTTCTATTCCGTGTGTAGTGTTTGCATAGCCAATTCGACTTTGTCTTTAACAACCTGTTCAATAACATTCAACGAATCGCTCAAAACATCTTCAATCACTCTAATTTCTGATTTGTTAGGTGCGTGTAGCACAAAATCTGCCACCTTAGATTTATCACCTGGATGACCAATACCAATTCTTAAGCGATAAAAATCCTTATTACCTAACGCCTTAATCGTATCACGAAGTCCGTTATGTCCACCATGACCGCCACTAAATTTAATCTTTACTGTGCCAGGGTCAATATCCAGTTCATCGTGTACAATCAGAATTTCCTTTGCATCAATTTGATAAAAGTTAGCAATACTTTGAATTGACTTCCCAGAAGCATTCATATAAGTATTTGGTTTTAGTAACCGTACAGACACACCTGCAATATTAACCTGCGCCACTTCGCCAAAGAACTTAGATTCTTTCTTAAAAGCACCCGTATATAAGCGCGCAAGCGCATCACAAAACCAAAAGCCCACATTATGACGATGCGTCTGATAGTCCTTACCTGGGTTGCCCAAGCCAACAATCAGTTTAATCGTCACAACTGCAAATCAAGGTTTTATTCTGAATCGCCTTCAGATTTGTCGTCACTACCTTCAACTTTATCACCGGCAACTTCTTCACCTTCGCTATCAACAACTTCTTTTTCAACCATTAATCTAGGCTCTTGAACAGCAACAACACTTTGGTCGTGTGCTTCAATATCGCCGTGTGTTAATGCAGTGATAGTAACGCCTTTTGGCATTACTAACCCTGTCAAGCTGATATGCTCATCCATGGCAAGATTGCTAATATCAACTTCAATAGTATGTGGCAAGTTTGCCGGCAAACAAGAAACCTCAATCGCAGTAACAAATTGGTTAAGAATCGCACCAAGACGCATTGCCTCGTTGTCTTCCTCACCCATAAAGTGCAATGGAATACTGGTAGTAATCTCTTTCTTCATATCAACACGCAAGAAGTCTACATGGGTAACAAGATTTTTAGCTGGATGACGCTGCAGGTCTTTAATAATAACCGACTCAACTTTTGTATCAATCGCCAAATCTAGCACTGAAGTATAGGCTTCTTCGTTTTCTAAAAGATGTCCTATTTCGTGGACATTTAGCGTAATTGCGCTTGGCTCTTTACCTGCACCGTAAACAATGGCAGGAACTTGTTCTTGATGACGCAGGCGGCGGCTCGCACCTTTCCCCTGATCTTTGCGCATTATAGCGTTAATTGTAATACTCATTTTTCTTATCCTTTTTTAAAAAGTAAAAAACACTCTTGATAGAGTGTTATCAGATGATATATTTTGCGACCAAACATATCAAGCGTGTAATTTTACCCGAAAACGTATAGGAAAAGTCATTATCTAGACTTAACCCAGAACACTAAAGCGACTACGACACTAACACCAGCAGCAACCAACAAATTATTAAGTGCTAAAATACCTGAGAGAATAAGCAAAGCACCTGAGAAAATAGCTGAAGTTTGTCGATTAGAATTGTCTTTTAGTTGGTCAATAATTGCCTTGGTTTGCTCACTTTGGATATTGCTGATATTGTTCATCTGCTTGAGTGCGTTTGATATCAAACTTGGTAATTCAGGAATTTCTTTTAAAAGTTCTGGTGCTTTTTCTTTAAGTTTTTCAATCGCACTTTTCATACTGTATTTTTCCTTAACTAAATCCTCTAAAAAAGGTTTTGCCGTTGCCCATAAATCCAATTGTGGATAAAGTTGCCTACCCAAACCCTCAATATTTAATAATGTCTTGTCCAATAACAACAGTTGTGGCTGAACAGTGATATCAAAATTTTTCGCTTCAGCCATCAAGTCCAACAACACCTGCCCAAATGAGATTTCATCCAGAGATTTCTCAAACATCGGCTCACATATTCTACCAATTGCTTGCTCAAAAGCACGCACATCGGTACTGGCGCTTGCCCAACCCGATTCAATATAGGCCTTAGCAACGCCGTGATAATCTTGGTTAAAAAATGCCAAAAACATATTAGCTAAAAAATCCTTGTCCGACTCATCCAACACACCCATAATGCCAAAATCAACGCCAATATAACGACCTTCTAGGCCAACAAAAATATTACCAGGATGCATATCTGCGTGAAAAAAATTATGCTTAAATACTTGTGTGAAGAAAATAATCACGCCTTCTTCTGCCAACCTTTTAAGGTCAACACCATCTGCCTTTAGTTGAGCAATATCACCCACTGGCGTGCCATAAATACGCTCAGTCGTCAGCACTTCCTCACTACACAAATCCCAATGCACCTTAGGCACATACAACAAATCAGAATCTTGAAAATTTTCTCGCAATTGTGTGGCGTTTTTCGCCTCTCTCAACATATTGAGTTCATTTAAGATAATGCCTTCAAACTCAGCAACAATCTCAGTTGGGCGTACTTTTTTACTAATCGGATACTTGCCAATGAATTTTGCAAAGATGTACATCAGTGCAATATCACGCTTAATAATTTTCTCAATATCAGGTCGCACAATTTTAACCACCACTTCGTCACCTTGATGAGTAACGGCAGTGTGCACCTGTGCAATAGAAGCACTTGCCAATGGCTCAATATCAAACTTGCTAAATAATTGCTCTGTACTGCCGTCCAATGATGCTTCAATCATTGCTTTTGCTTGCATGCTATCAA
The DNA here is from genome assembly GCF_900127505.1 of thiotrophic endosymbiont of Bathymodiolus puteoserpentis (Logatchev). Classification (NCBI taxonomy): domain Bacteria; kingdom Pseudomonadati; phylum Pseudomonadota; class Gammaproteobacteria; species thiotrophic endosymbiont of Bathymodiolus puteoserpentis (Logatchev). Next base: position 53,276 of record NZ_UEXF01000007.1, read on the forward strand.
AGGCAGGGCAGGCGTCTTGCAACTTAGCAAGCTCATTGCCAATATCTTCAGGTAGTAAGTCACGGCGCGTAGATAGCGTTTGCCCAAACTTAATAAAAATTGGCCCTAATGCTTCAAGCGCCAAACGAATGCGCTCGCCTCTAGTAAATTTTTTTCTGGGAATATAATGCCAAGGTGTCAGATATAGCAGTGGCTTAAAACGCTTTAAAAAAGATGCTGACAATATCAAAGCGTCTATTCGATAGCGCATCAAAATACGCATAATAGCAATAAATCGAGCCAAATTGCGCATCAGTGAAACCGTTTTGGTGTAATAAGGAAATTAGTAATTTTATCCTTAATAGATGCCAAAGAGTTATCAGATGATTTGAATTTTTTTGCGATTTTACCTACTTGGTGCGCAACAATATCACCTGTGAATTTAGACAACGCTTCTTCAAAATCAAACTCAACTTGTTGTAATAAATCAACCAATAATTGCGCTGTTTTAACATCACCATGAATCATGATTTTATCTTGTCTTAACAACTCAGTCAAATCCTCGCCTTGAATTAATTTCAAAAATACATTGGACTTAAGTTTGATGTCAACATCAGCGTTAATAGTGGCGTCAGTAGTCACGAAAATACGATCGTTAGTGCAAATAAAATTAACCGCTATCGGTAAATCTTGCAAAGAAAAATACACGGTTTTGCCGTCTAATGGACGGATATCAATTTGATGCGCTTCAAGCAAATGGTTTAGCGCACTCTGTAAAATCATAGACTGCATAAGGTTTTAGACCTTAATACCTTTATGTAATGCTACGATTCCACCGGAGAGATTGTGATATTCACAAGTACCGAATCCCGCATCTAACACCATTTGCTTTAGTGTTTCTTGGTCAGGGTGTTTGCGAATAGACTCAGCTAAATATTGATAAGACTCTTCATCATTAGCAATGATTTTACCAAGCTGTGGCATCACATTAAACGAATAGAAGTCGTAGAATTTTTCCAATAAGGCAATGTCTGTTTTAGAAAATTCTAAGATTAGCAGACAACCACCTGGCTTTAAAACACGATACATCTCACCAATGCACCGATCTTTGTCCGTTACATTGCGCAAACCAAAAGCAATCGATACGCAATCAAAAGTGTTGTCTGAAAATGGTATTTGCTCGCCGCTCAACTGCACGAACGCCACGCCCGGAACACCTCTGTTGATTAAGTTTTTACGCCCTTCACCCAACATCGCAGCGTTAATATCAGAAAGTACAACTTGACCTGTATCACCCACTTTCATCGCAAAGGCGCGTGCTAAATCTCCCGTACCGCCAGCAATATCTAAGACTTTATCACCTGCTTTGACATTTGAAGTGGCAATGGTGTAATGCTTCCAGAGTCGATGCGCACCAAATGATAGTACATCATTCATCAAGTCATATTTATTAGCGACTGAGTCAAAAACACTACGCACCATGCCTTGTTTGTCTTGCGTAGCAACATCTTTAAAGCCAAAATGTGTCGTGTTTTCCATAAGAGTCCTTGATGTGATTATTTTTTAGGGTACTTCCTGAAATCTGCACCCGTGTAAATCTGTGTTGGTCTGAAAATTCGGTTATGCCCAACCTGTTCATGCCAATGTGCAACCCAACCACTCGAGCGTGCCATTGCAAAAATCGGGGTAAAATGCTTGCGTGGAATTTTGAAAATCTCAGAATATAAAATACCTGAATAGAAGTCAACATTCGGATAAACGCCTTTAGCGCCAAGTAGTTCTTCACAAACGCGCTCTACCTCTAGTGCTGTTTCAAAGCGTTTAGAAAGCACCATATTACTCTTCTTAATATAAGCTTCAATCATGCCTTGTAAAATTGTGGCACGAGGATCTTTAACACTATACTCTCTATGTCCCAACCCCCAAATTACTTCTTTATTTTTGAGGCGATTTTTGATATAGGCACGAACATTTTTAGCATCACCAATCTCATCCAACATATTTAAAACATCTTCATTGGCACCACCATGCAAAGAACCCGCCAAAGTGCCAACCGCTGCTGATACCGAGGAAAACGGGTTGGCAAGTGTAGAAGCGGTTACCATTGCCGAGAAAGTACTGGCATTAATCGTGTGTTCAGCGTGCAAAATCAAACAAGCATCAAATAATTTAACAATATCATCGTCTGGTTCTTCATCAAATGACATGGCTAAGAAGTTTTTAGCATATGACATTTCCTTACTCGGTGGAATCGGATCATAGCCTGTTGAAATACGCGCCCACATTGCCACCAGCGTACTCATATTGGCAATAATTTTTGTAAGTGCGCTCTGCGTATAAGCTGAATTTGGATCCTGCGCACCCGCATCAGGATAAAAAGTCGCCATTGATGCAATTGCTGTTTGTAAAACATCCATCGGATGCCCATTCGCCGGCAATGCCCACATCATTTCACGAATACCACGCTTAACTTCATAACGCTGATGCAATGCCTCTTTAAAATCATATAAAGCATCAGCACTTGGCAATTCACCATCTCTAAGCAACATTGCCACTTCTTCAAACGATGCGTATTTCACCAAATCCTCAATCGAATAACCACGATACGCCAAAATACCGTTTTTGCCATCAATTGAAGAAATAGAGGATTCTGTTGCTGGAACGCCTGCTAAACCTGGGATATATTCAATCATAATTAATCACAATCACAAAACTAAAAATTTTACCCTGAATAGTCTTGTATTTAACTGATAAAGTTGATTGTTCTTTTTGTTTAGTGCACCTTGTTATCAAAAAGACCACCCCTCTTTTTGCATAAATTGCTCTAAATTCATACAACAGACATCAAAATTTTGACACACATTGGGAATTTTTGCGCCATTATCCTTGAGTTTTTCTTCGGTTACAGCGCAAATATTTAATACTTTTGCCTTAGCTATTAAATAAGGGTCTGCAACTTCTTTTCCTTGCAGTCTAGCCTTCTTATTAATTAAACCCTGAAAATGCTTAACTTTAAATATTTCTGTTATAAAGTCAGTCTCATCATCGGTTGGCATATCAAAAATACCGTTTGACTTAACAAAGTCAGCCAACATGTCCCTGCCATCTTGTAATTCTGTTTTAACCGTCCTAACGGAAATTATTTTCCCATTAGCCACATACTTGTCAAATTTTTCCCAAAAAGAAGGAAATTGGTTTCGATAATAATGATTAAAAATTTTAATCAGCGTATTAGAATCAAAAACATAAGTCATAAACGACCGCCATCTTCAAAAATCAAGGACTCCATTGTTGGGATACGCCAAGGCTTAACATCTAAATAATCAGCTAACTGCTGGGTAGATATATTGTTATTATAATATTGAGAAAATGCTAATTCCATATAGTTGTCACCCAAATATACTCTTTTAGTATAGTTAGAATTGCCACTTGATGATTCATCTTGACTCTGCCTTTTATACTCATCTTTCCATTGTTTAACTTTTTCGTTATAAAAATCGGTTTTTATTTTTTGATTGTCTAAAAATTTTCTTAAAATAACTTCACGGCTAACTGCAAATTGTTTGGCAAACCTCTCTAGGACAGCATCATTTACTTTTTTGTCAAGATACCGATCAAATGCAGCATCAGGCACTAAAAACTTGCCAGAAAAAGCGTTACAGAATACTTCTATTCTCTTATTGGTTTCAGATAATTTATTAAGGTAATCTTGATTATCAGATCGCATTTCAATCCCATTAATGCCAAACAAAAGATGCGCTAATTCATGAAACAAAGTAAAGACTTGTCTAGAAGGTGGCAAACTATTATTAATGTAAATAACAGGAAAAACTTCATCATACAAACAAAATCCAGAAAAACCGTCGTCTTTAAAAGCGTCCTTAAAAACAAATATCCCGAATTTCTCTAGAGCATTACGCCAAGCCTTAAAAGCAACTTCGGGTTTTTTGTATGTTCTTTGCTTTTCTAAATCAATCTCTATCAATAGCCTAAGCTCCTTTGCAACATCGTCAATTGATTTGTTACGGACATTAATTGAATGTAACAGTAATTTTTCAGCAGGATTAATGCCATTATTCAACTCAAACAAGTTCATTTGCATTACCTTTGCTTTTCTAATGATATGGCGTAAAGATGGCTGAATATAGCTCTCCTCTTGTTCTGGTAAAGTCCTAAATGATTGGCTAATTAACATCTCTTCTGGAGGCTCTGGAAAGAAAAATAATGCTGTAGGGCGTTTATATTTATTAGCTAACTTTTCTAATTGTGGAAATGAGGGGCTGGATATGCCATTCTCCCAGTCTCGTATAAACTGAGGTTCTTTTTTAAAATGTGTAGCAATATCATCAAGTGAGAAGCCTGACTGTTCTCTCGCCCAAGTTAAAATTGTAGGATTAACGCCTTTCATAATTTAATTATGACTTGTTAAGACTTGTTCTTACACCGAAAAAGACGATCCACAGCCACAGGTGGTTTTAGCGTTGGGGTTGTGAATGATAAAACGAGAGCCTTGCAGGTCTTCTAAATAATCAACGGTTGCGCCAATTAAATATTGATAACTCATTGGGTCAACAACCAACTGTACGCCATTTTTCTCAACGCCAGAGTCTCCTTCTTTGGACTTATCATCAAAAGTAAATCCATAGGAAAAACCAGAACAACCGCCACCTGTGATATATACACGCAATTTTAAATTGTCGTTTTTTTCCTCTTGAATAAGATCGGATACTTTTTTAGCGGCGCTATCACTAAAAACAATATCTGCTGGCTCTAAGTTTTCTAAAGTTTGTACTGCTTCCATATTTTTCTCCCTTAAGGTGTCAATCCAATTTGCTCTAATCCTAACCACTCATCCATTCCAAATAATATGTTCATATTTTGGATAGCTTGCCCTGAGGCGCCTTTAACTAAGTTATCAATCACTGACATCACAACTAATTTATTACCATCAGGTGCTTTTTGCACGGCGATTTGACAAAAATTAGAACCTTTCACACTATGCGTCTCAGGCGAGTTTCCAGCACCTAACACGGTAATAAAATGCTCATCTTTGTAAGCATCTTCAAATACGGATTGTACATCAACCTCACTATTTAATAGGTCTACATAAAGTGTGGCTTGCATACCGCGAATCATTGGCACAAGGTGTGGTACGAATGTCAAGCTCACGCTCTTGCCTGCTAATAGTGATAATTCTTGTTTAATCTCTGGATAATGACGATGCCCGCCAACGCCATAGGCTTTAAATGACTCGCTAACTTCGCACAATAAATTGGCTTGATTGGCGCCTCGTCCAGCACCACTCACTCCTGATTTACAATCAGCAATAATATGGGGCAAATCAATTAATTTATTGTCAATTAGAGGCTTGAGTGCTAGTTGGATGGCGGTTGGATAGCAACCTGGATTGGCAATTAAAGCGGCATTTTTAATTTGCTCACGATTAATCTCACACAGTCCATAAACTGCCGATGACAATAAATTATCTTGCGTATGTTCTAAACCATACCATTTTTGATATTCGTCTTTATCATTTAGGCGAAAATCTGCACCCAAATCAATCACTTTGATACCTTTTTCAATGAATGCACCCGCGCCTTCCATTGCCACGCCATGTGGTGTGGCAAAAAATATCACATCGCACTCATCTAAGATTGCAGCATCTGGCAAAGAAAAAACCAAATCACAATGTCCAACCAAAGACGGAAACATCCTGTCTGCCCGTCGCCCAACCTCTGAACGAGAACTAATGGCAATCACTTCTGCCTTTGGGTGGTTGTGTAATAAACGCAACAATTCAATGCCTGTATAGCCTGTGCCGCCGATGATGCCTACTTTTATTTTATTCATAACTTAAACTGTTGAATTTAAAACCTTTTTTACTCGTCTCTAAATACTCGTGTGTTTGAGTTTCCTTAGTCCGTATTCTTCCTTTATCCATGCTCCTTTTAGTCAATGTTAACAAGGCATATGAATAGGTATCTTTCTTCAAAATATTTAAAAATAAATTAACAATATGTTTTGAATGATCTAATTGTTTCCTTGCTGATGAAATTGTAGCATTACCCCTTGAATTTTTCAATTCACAAAGTAACACCTTCTTTTTGTCATGGTCAACCAAAACATAATCACAGGCTTTCAGGTTTTGGACTTTCCAGGGTTGAATGAGCTCGTCTAACTTAAAATACTCAATTTCTTGACCTTCATTTTTATCAAGTAAAACTGAATGTTTCTGCTGTCTTTCCCCAAAAATAGTTACAGTTTCTTTGGTAATTTGTGTATCAAAAAAATTCTTAAATTTAGTCATTAATTATTGCTTCCAATCCATCTCTAATAGTATTCAGGTCATCAATCGCCTTATCCATACTTTCAACTTCTATGCCATATTGATCAATTGTGCATTCACTAACACCACCATCTTTAGCAATATAGGCGCTAACCTTTTCAGGGTCAATAATATGTGCCTGTTGATATTTATGTTTTTTCATAAATGAATCTTTGTCATCAAATTCATTACTTAACATAATTAAATTATTAATCTCTAAAACCAAAGTATCACTATGCGTGGTAAGCAATATTTTTAAACCGTTGTTGATGCAATCGGCAATCAATTTGGCTAGCAACCTTTGTTTTGCTAAACTCAAATGACTTTCTGGCTCATCAATAATAATTAAATCACCTTTTTTTGCTTTATGCTTGAGAAAGAAATATAAATTAGACAAAGCACGCACTGAGGCAGAAGCAAGGTGTAATGGAATATCCATTTTATTGTCTTTTCTTTTGTTGTTTAAAAATCTAATCTCAGTGCCATTGTGTTTTAATTTGCCATCAAACATATGTTCTATATGTGTTGACAAGTCCACCGTTAACTCTGATTTTGATTTTTGATGTCTTTCAATTGCACGCATAAAATCAATATTATCTTTAACAGGTAATGCATATCTTGATGTATGATCAAATAATATTTGAAAAGGATCTAAATCTTTATTTTTTTTGAGCCGTTCCATAATATTTGCTGTATTTTCATCTAAATCTTTTTGAAATAAACTAATGCCCAATCTTTCAGAAACAGAAATAAAAATATTGGGAACACTGAAAATTTCTTTTAATATTAGATGGTTAACCATCCTAAAATCAATTTCATATTCGCTGTCTATTTGAATTTCAATAGATTCTTCGTTTATAGTTAGATAAAGCCAATCATCTTGACCAATTTGTCTTTTAATTTTTTTGTTTTTAACGAAGTCAATATTTAACAGTTGTATTTTTGGAGATAGTTCAGACTGACTTAGAAAAACTTCAGATGCCATCGTTTTAGCATAAGCGAGAGCAAGGCTGTTTAAAATTTCCTCCTTGTTCAAATCCCTTTTATTGATTTTTATTTGCTTATTACCCAAAAAAGATTTTCGTTGCTCTTTGTCTAAAAATTCTATCCCCAGTGCAATATTCCCCCATTTGGATAGCAATCCATATAAAGCATAAGCAAGATAGGTTTTTCCCGTGTTATTATCGCCAAAAATTAGCGTTAAATCATTTACTTTGATTTCTGCCGATTTTATGGGTTTAAAATTGTCTAATTTAAAGTGCACTGCAATGCTCCCCTAGCATTTTCTCAAGATAATGGATATTCATCCCACCCTTGCGGAAAGTTTCATCTGCCATAATGCGCGCTTGCAACGGGATATTGGTTTTAATACCGTCAATTACCATTTCGTCCAAAGCATTTTGCATTTTGATAATCGCACCCAATCGAGTATCAGAAAAGGTAATCAGTTTGCCAATCATCGAATCATAATGCGGTGGCACGCTGTAACCGTTGTACACATGTGAATCAACACGCACACCTAAGCCACCCGCAGCATGGAATTGTGTAATTTTTCCAGGTGATGGCATAAAGTTATTTGGGTCTTCTGCGTTAATACGGCATTCAACTGCAAAGCCTTTAATTTTTACATCATCTTGCGTGAATGAAAGTTCTTGCCCGTCTGCAATCAAGATTTGCTCACGCACAATATCAATCCCCGTAATCATTTCGGTCACTGGATGTTCAACTTGCACGCGTGTATTCATCTCAATAAAATAAAATTTATCGTTCTCAAATAAAAACTCAAAAGTACCTGCACCACGATAGTTAATTGCCTTACAAGCATCAGCGCAAACATTGCCAATTTTGTGTCGCAACTCAGGTGTTATACCGGGTGCGGGTGCTTCTTCCACTACTTTTTGATGACGGCGCTGCATCGAACAATCTCGTTCACCTAAATGCACTGTATTGCCATGCTCATCAGCCAATATTTGTATCTCAATATGGCGTGGTGTGGTTAGGAATTTTTCCATATACACCTCTGGATTACCGAAAAAGCTCTGCCCTTCAGTTTTGGCAAGTTCAATAGCAGCAAGCAAATCAGATTCTTTTTCTACCACTTGCATGCCACGACCGCCGCCACCGCCAGAAGCTTTAATGATGATTGGAAAGCCAATTTTATTAGCAGTCGCAATATTTTGCTTATCATCTGTGCCAAGCCCGCCATCAGAACCAGGAACACAAGGAACGCCTGAACCTTGCATAGCCTCAATCGCTGCTACTTTATCACCCATTACACGGATATTTTGCGCACGCGGACCAATAAAGATAAACCCGCTTTCTTCTACTCGTTGTGCAAAGTCTGCACTTTCAGATAAAAAACCATAGCCGGGATGAATGGCATCTGCATGCGTTATCTCAGCCGCTGCAATCAATGCTGGAATATTGAGATAACTATCTGCTGATGGATGCGGACCAATACACACGGCTTCATCTGCCAAACGCACATGCTTGAGGCTTTTATCGGCCGTTGAATACACGGCAACCGTCTTAATGCTCAGCTCTTTACAGGCACGCAAAATACGCAATGCAATTTCGCCACGATTGGCGATTAAAATTTTATTAATTTTATTCATTGAGCAACAACCTTATTGGATAACAACCAAGATTTGGGCAAACTCAACTGCATCGCCATCACTGCACAAAATTTCAGTCACTGTACCGGATTGGTCTGCTTCAATTTGGTTCATAATCTTCATCGCCTCAACAATGCAAATAGTCTCGCCTTGATTAACATGCTGTCCAATTTTAACAAATGCTTCAGAAGTGGGTGATGCGGCGCCATAGAATGTACCTACCATTGGTGAAGTAATTGGATGTCCATCAACAGTGGCTGGTGCGTCTGACGCTTCAGCAGTAGGCATGGCAACTGGCGCAGGCGCCATAGCCACAGGAGCAGCCATTTGTACAGGTGCGGCTACTGGTGCATCACCGTAGCGAGAGATGCGAACTGATTCCTCACCTTCTACAATTTCGATTTCTGCCATGCCAGATTCTTCTAGCAGTTCCATGAGTTTTTTTACTTTACGAATGTCCATTTTTTAATGCTCCTTGATATATGTAATTGCGGCATCAAGTGCAAATTCATAGCCTTGTGCACCAAAACCCGAAATTACACCTTCTGCGATGTCTGAAAAATAAGATTGCTTGCGAAATGCCTCTCGTTTATAAACATTAGACAAATGCACTTCTGTAAAAGCAATGTCTGTTGCTAACATTGCATCGCGCAAAGCAACAGAAGTATGCGTGAATGCCGCAGGATTAATAATGATATATTTTGTGCCGTTCTTACTGGCAGCGTGAACCTTGTCAATCAACCCAGCCTCTGAATTGTCCTGATGATGCTCAATTGATAGTCCTGCATCAGTAGCCAACGCACTTATACGAGCAACAATATCATCCAAGGTTTGCACACCGTATTGCTCTGGTTCACGCGTACCAAGCATATTTAGGTTGGGACCATTCAGCAATAAAATATCCATCTTTACGGTTTATAAAACATAAACGACCAATTTTACCACCAATATCGCCGATGTTAGGCATATTTATAGGTGTTTTAACTACTTTGAATTATTCAAATGTTTAAGGAAATCTTGTGCATTAATTTCACCGACGATACGCTGTGAACGATTTTCAACACCCGCTTTGAAAAATAAAATTCCTGGCGGGCCGATAATACTAAAACGCGCCATTAAAGCCTTATCAGTCGCATCATTGGCAGTAACATCCGCTTGCAAGGCAATAACATTTTTCATCTCGCTAACTACTTTAACATTTGAAAACACAAAGCGCTCTAATTCTTTACAAGAAATACACCAGTCTGCATAAAAATCCAACATCACAATTTGATTGTTGCCCTGTGCTTTGGCAAGCACACGGTCTAAATCATCACTTGATTTGATTTTTTCAAAAGCAATATGTGCTTTTTCTGCTTGAACGCTCGTGCCATAACCCGATAATGGTGCTAACATATCGCCGCCACCACGAGCCACTAAGCCCCATAACAATACACCATAAATTACTATCAATAAACCGATACCTTTAAGAATGCGTTGCCACGCAACAGTTGTGCTGGTAAAAGAATTTAGCGCACCCATTGCAATTGGCGACAAAGTAAACAGTGATGCCCACAATATCAACGACACATACGGCGTGATAATTCTATCAAGCAAATAAATTGCCACTGCCAACATTAAGATACCAAATACATATTTAACATTATCCATCCAGCCACCGGCCTTAGGCAGTTTACTGACACCAGCGCCCACTAACAACAACGGTGCACCCATACCCAAACTCAAAACAAATAAAGACAGCCCACCCAGTACAGCGTCACCTGTTTGCCCGATATAAATCAATGCACCTGCTAATGGTGGCGCCACACAAGGGCCAACAATCAGTGCTGATAAAAAGCCCATAATTGCCACACCAATTAAGTTACCGCCTTCTTGCTTGTTACTGATGTTGGTAATCTTATTTTGTAGACCAGACGGCAATTGAATCTCATAATAGCCAAACATTGAAAATGCCAGCGCCACAAAAATCGCACTAAATACCATCAGCACCCAAGGTGTTTGGAACAACACTTGCAAATTCTCACCAAAATAGCCGGCCAACACACCTGCCATTGAATAAGTAACACTCATAGCAAGCACAAATACAATCGACATAATAAGCGCTTTTCTGGTGGTTATCTCACCTTTTTGCCCAACAATAATGCCTGATAAAATCGGTATCATCGGGAACACGCAAGGAGTTAATGAAAGCAATAAGCCAAAACCAAAGAAACTTACCAATATCCATAAAATATTATCTTGTTGCAATAAAGCGGTAATTTTGTCAGTTTCATTTAATGACTCGCTGTTTGTGTTTGTAGCGCTCAGCACTGATTTTGGCAGTGTTTTAACAGAATCAGTTGCACTGCTTTCTGTTGCTTTAGATAGTACAATATCTGTGCTTTTTTCCACTGGTGGATAGCAAATACCGCCCAACCAACAACCTTGGAACTTGGCAATAAAGGTAACTTGTGATGATTGAATATTGGTTAATGGAATATCAACACTGAACTCACCTTTGTGCACTTCAACTTTGCCAAAAAATTCATCTTCTTTAATTTCTCCCTTTGGAAAATTAACATCATCAAATTCTGCACCCTTGATATCAATGAAGAATTTGTCATGATAAAGATAATATTCTGGATGTATTTTCCAGCTAGCGCGCAAAGTATTAGTATCAATTGCGCTCACTGAATAGGAGAATGCCCTATCTGCAGGTAGTGGCTCGTCAGAGATTTCTATCGTCTTATCAACGATTGATTGCATGGCAGACTTAGTTTTAGATAGTACATCAAACGCACTATCAATCAGCGATTTATTGCTACTGCCAACCTTAAGTGTAGCCGACCTGGTCATGGGTGGATAGCACACACCTAAATCTGCACAACCTTGAAATTCAACATTGACAACAATAAGCTTTGACTCTCCCTCAAGTACAGGAACGCTAACCAAAACATTATCACGATAAACACCAACTTTGCCAAAAAACTCATCATTTTTGATTTTTGCAATAGGAAACTGTGCTTCACCTAAACGCTGTGAATGGTCTGAGACAATCTTGATTTTTTCCTTATAAAGGTAATAACCCTTGGCAATATCCCAGTTCAATAAGATTTTGTCATCAACAATCTCAGCCTTAAAAGCAAATGCCTTATCCGCAGGTAGTAGCTCATCCTGCGCATTGACAAACAAAGATGTTAATAAAAATAAAGATAATAAAATGTGTTTCATTCTCTCCCCTTTAGTATCGTAATATTTGTATATGTTATACGCTTAAGCATAGCAAGTAAACATTATTGACTAATATCAATCCCTTGCGCAAGTAATGCCTTTTTGTCTATTATGCAAGATAAGCGTTATAAGTTACAAAATCTTGATAAAAACCATAAAAAAACCCCGAATACGAGCGGGGTTTTTGAGTTTCACAAAAAGTGATTTAATTAGCCAATTTTTGCTTTAATAGCATTGATAACTGAATCAGATGAAGTCGCATCAACGCTAAGTAATAAACCTTCTTCTTTATAAAAACCAACCAAAGGAGCTGTTTGGTCATTATAAACATTTAAACGATTGCTGATGGCTTCTTCAGTTTCATCATCGCGTTGAACTACGCTCTCGCCGCACTTGTCACAAATGCCTTCAACCTTAGTTGGATTAGACTTTATATTATAGATTGCACCACAACCAGTACAAGTACGACGCGTGGTTAAACGATCAAGAATAACATCGCGAGGAACATCAATCTCAACAGCGGCGTCTAATTTTTCACCCATTTTATCAAGCAATTTTTTTAAAGCTTCTGCTTGTGGAATCGTGCGCGGAAAACCATCTAATAAATAACCAGATTTACAATCATCTTCCTGCAGCCTCTCTTCCATAATGCCCATAATTAAGTCATCAGACACCAAATCGCCAGCCTTCATCGCTGCTTGAGCTTGCTTGCCAAGTTCCGTACCAGCAGCAACTGCCGCGCGTAGAATATCACCAGTAGAGATTTGAACCGAGCCATCAATTTTGGTTAGTAATTTTGCAACAGTGCCCTTGCCAGCACCTGGCGCACCTAAAAGAATTAGTTTCATATGTTTCCTTAATAAAATAAAAAATGAGCGAGAATTATACCATAACCGCAAAGAAGTCTCTAAAAAACTACTGAACCACGACCACCATCGCTGGACGCACTAGACGGCCATTCAGTGTAAAGCCAACTTGCACGACATCCAAAACAGTATTAGATTCTTTATCAGGCATCGCTAACATGGTAATAGCTTCATGTAATTCGGGATTGAAGGGCTCTCCTTCTGGGTGGATAGCCTCAACGCCAAACTTTACCATGGTAGAAAGAAAAACTTTATCCGTCATTTCTAGCCCTTCAATAATACTTTCAATTGTGGCTGTTTCTTCCTTGGCAGTTTTAAGTCCCATACTTAAAGAATCTTTTACCTCAAGCAAGGCTTTAACAAAACCGTCAAGTGCAAACTTGTGCGCGTTTTCTAAATCTTTGGCATTACGGCGTTTTAGGTTCTCCATTTCAGCCTGAGCGCGCACCACCTTGTCCCAATTATCTTTGGCAGATTGCTGTGCTTCTGCTAATTGCGCTTGCAAGTCATCGCTTTCAGGTAAGCTTGAAGCGTTTTTGATTGCCGCTTCAATATCTGCAGTTGTTGCTTCTTTTTTATTTTTAGTTTCTTTCTTTACTGGGGTTGTTGTCTTTTTTTTGCTTTGTGTTTGCTTTTTTGTCATTTTTTAGTACTCAACTCGTGTATATTTTTGTCTATGTAGTGTCTATTATAAATAAATCAACAACAATAATTAATATGTTTAACACAATTGGAATTATCACCAAGCCTAATGACCCACGCAGCGATGATAAAGCAAGAGAATTAATCACCTTGCTTAAAGATAAAAATGTAGCCGTAGTACAGGATGATAAGCAAATTACCGAACAAGCAGACTTGATTATTGTTGTGGGTGGTGATGGCTCTTTATTAAACACTGCTCGCACTTTTGTTGATAAAAAAATCCCAATATTGGGTATTAACTTAGGCAGACTCGGATTTTTAGCAGATGTGCCTGTCACTAATATGGAAGAGATTGTGAGCGAAGTATTAAATGGCGACTTCACCAAAGAAGAGCGTCGCCTGCTATCGTGCCAAGTCGAACAAGATGGCAAAATATTAGGGCAATTCTTGGCACTCAATGATGCGGTTGTTCATAGAACAGAAACTTTAAAAATGATTGAATTTGATTTATTTATTGACGATAAATTTGTCAGCAATCAGCGTGCTGATGGATTGATTATCACCACACCAACTGGCTCAACTGCTTATGCTTTGTCAAGTGGCGGGCCTATTATGCACCCCGGTGTAGATGCTATTGGCTTGGTGTCTATTTGTCCGCACACCATGAGTCACCGCCCTTTGCTGGTACCAGGTGATAGTGAAATAGTTATTAAAGTAAAGAACTCAGAAGATGGGGCAATTGTTAGTTTTGATGGGCAAACCTCGGTTCCCATTAAGACAGGGCAAGACATTCGTCTGCACCAATACAGCAGTGCCATTGACTTGTTGCACCCAAAAAATTATGATTACTTTGAGATCATTCGCTCCAAATTACATTGGGGCACCAAACTCTAGTGTAAGGCTATGTTATCTCAATTATCGGTTAAAAATTTAGCGGTTGTCGAGGCGCTTGATTTATCTTTTGAACCTGGCATGAGCACCGTAACTGGTGAGACGGGTGCTGGCAAATCTATTCTTCTGCAAGCCTTAAATTTAGCATTGGGTCATCGTAGTGATTCCACACTTGTGCGTCACGGGCAAGACAAGGCTGAAGTAAGTGCCGCCTTTGATGTGGCAGGTCAAAAAAAGATACAAAACTATTTACAAGAACAATCGTTAGAGGAAGATGGGGAGTGTATTCTGCGTCGTATTATTAGTAGCGATGGTCGCTCAAAAGCCTTTGTGAATGGTGTCAATGTGCCACTTTCAATCATGAAGGCTGTGGGTGAATTATTGATTGATATGCACGGTCAAAACGAACACCAACTCTTATTGCGCAACAATCAGCAGCGTGACTTATTAGACGCTTATACACAAAGCTCTGAGTTATGCGATACACTTAATACGATTGTGTCTGAATACAATACAATTAACAGTCAAATTAACGAACTAAGCAACAACCAAGACCTCAAACAGCAACAGCAAGAATTATTACAACACCAATTGCAAGAATTAAAAGACTCTGCCCTTACCCAAGATGAGCTTGACACAATTGAGCATAGTTTTAAAACTAGCGCAAATGCCAGTAGTTTGCTTGAAAAAACCACACAGGTGTTAAACCAACTCGAACAAGAGTCAGGCGCTAACGCACAGTTGCTAAATTTAAGCCATGTGCTCAATCAAGCACTTGAAACTGATGAAAAACTCGCGCCAATTGCACAAATGCTTTCCAGTGCACAAGTACAAACTCAAGAAACCATTTATGAGCTCAATCATTATTTGAGCAGTCTGTCATTTGACGAGCAGACCACTGCTGAGCTGGAAGCGCGTTTAAGTGAACTACACGATTTAGCACGCAAACATACCTGTCAAATCACCGAATTAATCACCACTCAAGACAACATTGCACAGTCCCTACAAGACATTGGCGGTGCTAGTGCATCACTAGATGGTCTACAACAACAAAAAGAAACTTTGGCGCAACAATATCACCAACAAGCTAAAGCCCTAAGCAAAGTTAGACTTGAAAAAGCCAGCTTATTATCAAACTTAGTCACTGAGGCGATGCAAGTCTTAGGCATGCCAGGCAGTGTGTTTAAAGTTGATCTGCCAAAAAAAGCACTCGGAGTGCATTACAACGGCGATGAAAGCGTTGATTTCTTAGTCCAAACCAATATGGGCAGTGATTTTAAAGCCTTAAAAAAAGTCGCCTCAGGCGGTGAATTATCGCGCATCTCTTTAGCAATTTCAGTCGTCAGTAGCGATAGTGAATATACCCCAACTTTGATTTTTGATGAAGTTGATGTCGGCATTAGTGGCGCAGTCGCTGAAGTGGTTGGACAAAAACTCAAACAACTCAGCCAACATTATCAAATCATTTGCATCACCCACTTAGCGCAAGTCGCTGCCTTTGGTCATCAACACTTGCGCGTGCAAAAAGCACAAGAACAGAGTGGCGCACAAACTACAGTTGCGCAATTGTCTGATGATCAGCGCGTGGATGAAATTGCCCGTATTTTAGGAGGTTCAATGATTACTGATAAAACACGCACTGCTGCTGCAGAAATGATTAGTTTGAGTGTTTAGCAGACAACGCACTAGCGGTTGGCTGGAATGATTTGTTAGACTTTTTATGGCCATTTTCTCTTTCTCAAAACATATTGACGATCATCATATATCCATTCAAGAAACTCTTGCATTTGAGGAAATGGCGCTACATCAAAGCCATAAGCCAACCGACTGAGCTCTGAAATTAAATCCCGAATTGGTGAAAATATATTCATTAGATGTAAAACCGCATACCCAACCGCTTGATCATGTAATCCTGGTAACGCCAATGCTTCCTCTGTTGTAAGAGGTTGCTTATTCAGTCCCTGCATTATAGTCATCGTCATATCGTCAATATTACTTGCAACCATTCTTGCTGTCTTTAAGATTTTACCTCTTTGTTGTTTGGTTACATCTTGCTCGAGAATTAATAACATTATTTTACCCCAATGTTCTAAGGGGTCTTTTCCTGCTTGTTGAGTGCTAAGAGCATCAAGGTTATGGTATCTCGTAGTTTGCGCGAAATCACTCAGTAGCTCCAAAAGTTTTTGGTTTATATTATTTAATGATCTTCTATTCGGCAATTTAACCTTGTTGCTAATTGATATTTTTACACACTCATCATATAGTTCTATTATATTGTGTCCATAGTTTTTTAGCTGATTTTTTGTGGGTGCTAATAAATCATTATTTAGCATGTGCTGCATTATTATAATTGCCTTCATCAACCTCTCCATGCCAACTGAGATATTTAGAAGAGAAGAATAAAATGCACCCTTGTTATGAACATTTGCAGCCCGAAGCTCAGTAAGTCCCAAAGCAAGACACGAACTAATTAAGTGCCCTTCCTGTTGTAACAATAGAAACGATGGTGGATAATTGGCATTATGATTCATTTGGCTTTAAGCATAACTATTTAGCATAAGGCGTTATAGCCTTAATACACTGTACTGTATTATAAACAAAATCAGATATATTTACCTGAGCCCTATTTTTTCTTCAGGCGTTCAATGCCCAGCATTTTAAAAATATATTTTTGATAGGCTGGCTCTGAGTTACCCGTTTTCATATTGCGAATAAAGAACTTCTCAAAGGCAATTTTCGCTAAGTGCATTATCTTGCCTTTCTTTGCCCAAGTGACATTTCTAGGTGGAATTTGTGGCATGGCAACAAAAGCTGCACCTGTATCACCCATATCGGCAATACAAACAGCATTCCAAGTTGGGATATTTGATGGTGGCTTGTCATTAATCATATCTTCAATGTTATGCACCACTGCAGTTACCATTGACTCAATCATATAACCTGTTTTTGGCGTTCCGCACATAATAGGCGTAGCTTCAACGGGTGGAATAGCAATATTAACACCGAGTGAGAAGATGTTATCCTGCACAGGGGATTGTTGGTATTCGTTGACCATAACAAACCCACGCGGATTAACAAAGCCAGAAGCCACATCTGCTAAATTGGCAACGGTATCAACACCCTTAAAGGCTGGTAACAACATGGTGTGTTTACTGGCAATCTCAACCCTTTTAACCACTTCGCCATTACCATCACATTCACTAATACTCACTTTGTCGGCTTCAACCTTGTCAACTTTAGAATTGGTATGCCATTTAATATGGCGGTGTCTAAATTCAGATTCTAACAAACCTTTAGAGTCACCAACACCACCCAAACCCAAATGTCCAATATAAGGCTCAGGGGTAACAAAGGTTATGGGGCATTTATCACGAAGTCCGCGTTTTTTCAAATCGGTATCCATGATGGTGGCAAATTCATAGGCAGGACCAAAACAAGAGGCACCTTGTACCGCACCCACAACAATTGGACCACCACCATTGGCACAAAAATTTTCCCAATCATGACGCGCAGTCTCAGCGTGTGCTGTGGTACAAATAGAAACACTGTATCCGTCCGGACCCAGGCCTTGGACTTCATCAAATGCCAATTTAGGGCCAGTGGCCAATACTAAGTAATCATAATCAACAACTTTGTCACTAACCATTACTTGGTTTTCGTTCGGTTTAATTTGGGTTGCTTCGCCAACAATCAAGTGGATATTCTTACGCTTTAATCTCGGTGCAAGCTCAAAACTAATGTCATCTGCACTGCGCCAACCAACTGCCAACCATGGATTTGATGGAATAAAGTTAAAATTTGGGTTGTTCGAGATAACCGTTACTTCGTGATCTTTACCTAATGTTTTCTTTATATCGTAAGCAAATGGCAATCCGCCTGTGCTTGCGCCAATAACAACAATATGTGCCATATCATTTCCTTAACTATTATTTAATAGTTCTATATTATTGGTTGTGTTATGTTTATTGTCAAATGTATAAGAATATTATTGTATTTTAATGCAGATAATATAAGGCACAACTCAATAAAATTACTTTCAATCTTTATCATTTAAACTGTATAATTTGCATTTTTTGTGGATGTGTAACATTTTTGAGGTTTTGGCAATGAATACTAAAGTGCCGAAAATTCAATTAACCATCTTATTAGCATCTGTTGCTTATTTCTCCACAGCAAGTGCAGGTCTTTCTGCGCTTTACGGGGGGTTGATTAGCTTGGCTAATACAGTGTTGGTTAATAGACACATAAATAAACAAGAAAATGATGTTACCATCAGCGCCCAAACAGGTGTTGGAATGATGATCATTAGCGTAGCGATGCGTATGGCGATGATAGTGAGCTTAACTTTAATAGGGAAGTTTATTTTAGGACTAAATGCAGACGCTTTAATTATTAGTTTGGTTTTAGGAATATGTGGTTTTTTAATGGATAAGGCTTTGGGGGAATAATGTCAGCAGGAAATGAACTTATCGCTTCAAGTGATTATATCAAACACCACCTACAGAACTTAACCTATGGTCAGTTCCCTGACGGTCATTGGGGTTTAGCACACAGTGCCGCAGAAGCTAAAGAAATGGGCTTTATGGCATTGCATTTAGACACACTAGGGGTTTCATTCTTATTAGGTGCAATATTCTTATTCTTTTTCTACCGTGTTGGCAAAAAAATGACCACTGACACGCCTTCAGGTGCTCAAAATTTTGTTGAAAGTATTATCGACTTTATTGATGAAAATGTTCGTGGCTCATTTAACGGTAAAAACCCATTGGTTGCGCCTTTAGCATTAACAGTATTTATTTGGATTGTGCTAATGAATACCATGGACTTGGTGCCTGTTGATTGGCTACCATATGTGGCTCAACAAATTGGCGTAGCCTTTGGTACTGACCCGCATCATGTATTCTTTAAAGTAGTACCAACCACAGACCCAAATGCGACCTTTGGTCTGGCGATTGGCGTATTCTTATTGATGCTGTTTTACAGTATTAAAATAAAAGGCTTTGGTGGCTTTACTGCTGAATTAACCTTGCATCCATTTTCATCTAAAAACCCTTTTCTTAAAGTTTTATTAATTCCGGCTAATTTTTTCTTAGAATTTGTCTCTCTAATTGCAAAACCAGTATCACACTCATTACGTTTATTCGGTAATATGTACGCAGGAGAGATGATTTTCATCTTAATCGCATTATTACCGTGGTGGACTCAGTGGACGCTATCATTGCCATGGGCAATTTTCCACATTTTAATCGTATTACTACAAGCCTTTATCTTTATGACTTTGGTTATTGTGTATATGGATATGGCGCACGATAAAGGCCATTAATTTTAAAAAAAATAGGAGTAAGAAAATGACAGAAGTACAAGCAACATTATTTTTAGCGGGTTCGATTTTAATGGGTTTAGGTGCATTAGGTGCAGCAGTAGGTATCGGCATTTTAGGCGCAAGATTCTTAGAAGGTGCAGCGCGTCAACCAGAGCTTATCCCCATGCTTAGAACACAAATGTTCATCGTAATGGGTCTAGTTGATGCGGTTCCAATGATTGCAGTAGGTATCTCAATGTATATCTTATTTGCAGTAGCTGGTTAATAAATACTTTTTTTAAAGCAGGGTTTAAGCTATGAATATTAATATGACGATGCTCGGACAATTACTCATGTTCGCCATGTTTACATGGTTCTGCATGAGGTTCGTATGGCCGCCAATTGTTGCTGCCATGGAGGAGCGTAAAAAGCGTATTGAAAGTGGTTTAATTGCAGCAGAGCGTGGATTATCAGAACACAAAGAGGCGCAGAAAAAAGCTCAGGAATTGCTTGAGAAGTCTAAGAACCAAGCATCTGAAATTATTGCCAATGCAACCAAACAAGCATCAAGCGTAGTTGAAGATGCCAAGAATATCGCTTCTCAAGAGGCACAACGCATCAAAACGCAAGCGCATGGGGAAATTGAACAAGAATCTCAGCGAGTGCGTAACGAGTTAAAAGACCAAGTGTCTGACTTAGTTATGCAGGGTGTGAATGCTATCTTGGATAAAGAAGTAGATACTAAAACACATCAAAGCATGTTAAAGAAATTGTCACAGACACTATAGGACTGAGAAGTGGAGCTAACAACAATTGCCAAACCTTATGCTAATGCAGTTTTTGAGATTGCTCAGCACAATAAATCTCATGCGCACTGGAGAGGGGTTTTAGAGGTGGGCGCATCTGTAGCAAATGATGCAACAATGCGTGCGTTTGTTGCATCACCTAACTCGACTAAAGCCAACAAAGCAAAAACAATTGTCGCAATATTTACCTCGGCGCTAGACAGGGCATTAAGTAAACAAGAAAAGACATTTATTGACTTATTGTTAGAAAATGACCGCATTAATGCGTTGCCGAGTATTCTGGAATTATTTGATGCAATGTCTAATTTAAGCAGTGATGCTAAAGCATTTCATGTGATTAGCGCTTATAAATTAAACAAGAAAGAAGAAGATCAAATCGTTAAAGATTTGTCTGATAAATACAAAACAACGATCAGCATTGATACCGAAATAGATGAGGATTTAGTCGGTGGCGTGGTGATTAAAGAAGGCGATAAGGTAATTGATTTGTCAATCAAAGCGCGTGTAAACGAACTTGGTTCACGGTTGTCGGTTACACATTAATTTTATATAAACAATAAAAGAGGAATAGTTATGCAATTAAACGCAAGCGAAATTAGTGATTTAATTAAAAAACAAATAGAAGGTTTTGATTTTGCAACTGAAGCACGCACAGAAGGCACCATAATCAGTGTGAGTGACGGCATTGTTCGTATTCACGGCTTGGCTGATGTTCAATTTGGTGAAATGCTTGAGTTCCCTGGCAATACATTTGGTATGGCGCTTAACTTGGAGCAAGATTCAGTTGGTGCAGTAGTACTAGGTGACTATTTACACCTTTGTGAAGGTGATACCGTTAAATGTACCAAGCGTCTAGTGGAAGTACCCGTTGGCGAAGCCATGATGGGTCGTGTTGTTAATCCACTGGGTAAGGCAATTGACGGTAAAGGCGATATTGACAGCAAAGAGTCATATCCATTAGAGATTATTGCACCCGGTGTTATTGACCGTCAATCAGTTGACCAGCCGATTCAAACAGGTATTAAGGCAATTGACGCAATGGTACCTGTTGGTCGTGGACAACGAGAGTTGATTATTGGTGACAGACAAACTGGCAAAACTGCAGTTGCAATCGATGCGATTATTAACCAGAAAAATACAGGTGTTAAATGTGTTTATGTCGCGATTGGTCAAAAAGACTCTTCAGTAGCGGCAGTTGTGCGTAAGTTAGAAGAGCATGGTGCATTAGAAAACACAATTATCGTTTCAGCAGGTGCTGCTAACTCACCAGCATTGCAATATATTGCACCTTATGCAGGTTGTGCGATGGGCGAATACTTCCGTGACCGTGGCGAAGATGCATTAATTGTTTACGATGACCTTACTAAACAGGCATGGGCATACCGTGAAGTATCACTACTACTCAAGCGTCCACCAGGGCGTGAAGCGTATCCAGGTGATGTATTCTACTTGCACTCTCGCTTACTTGAACGAGCGTCGCGCGTAAACGCAGAGTATGTTGAAAAGTACACTAATGGTGAAGTTAAGGGTCAAACAGGCTCGCTAACTGCGTTGCCAATTATTGAAACTCAAGGTGGTGATGTATCAGCATTCGTACCAACCAATGTAATTTCTATTACGGATGGTCAGATTTTCTTAGAAACTGACTTATTCAACTCAGGTATTCGCCCAGCGATTAATGCAGGACTATCAGTATCACGAGTGGGTGGTGCAGCGCAAACTAATATCATTAAGAAATTAGGTGGCGGTATTCGTCTAGACCTTGCACAGTACCGTGAATTAGCAGCATTTGCACAGTTTGCATCAGATCTTGATGCAGAGACTAAGGCTCAAATTGACCGTGGTCAGCGTGTTACAGAATTGATGAAGCAAAATCAATATACACCATTGTCAGTGGCTGAAATGGCAACTTCACTCTTCGCTGCAAACTCAGGATCATTAGATGACATTGAGGTAAACAAAGTGGTTGATTTTGAGGTAGCATTGATTACTTATATGAATGCAAACCAAACTGCATTGATAAACAAAATCAATGAAAATGGCGACTACAACGACGATATTGCTAGCGAGTTACAAGCGGCAATTGATGATTTTAAGGCAAACCACACTTGGTAAAATAATATGGCAGGCGGAAAGGAAATTAGAGCGCAGATTTTGAGTATTAAAAATACTCAGAAAATCACATCGGCCATGGAAATGGTGGCAGCCTCTAAAATGAAAAAAGCACAAGACAGAATGATGGCATCACGCCCTTATTCTGAGAAGATTGCCAAAGTTATTGGTCATTTGGCTTATGCACATTCGGAGTTTGAGCATCCTTACATGAAGGAAGTAGGTGATGTTAAGCGTATTGGCATTATCATTGTTTCTAGCGACAGAGGCTTGTGTGGTGGTTTGAATACAAACTTATTTAGAAGTGTGCTAAAAACAATCGTTGATTATCAGGCACAAGGTATTGAGGTTGAACTT
This sequence comes from thiotrophic endosymbiont of Bathymodiolus puteoserpentis (Logatchev), assembly GCF_900127505.1. Lineage (NCBI taxonomy): Bacteria > Pseudomonadati > Pseudomonadota > Gammaproteobacteria > thiotrophic endosymbiont of Bathymodiolus puteoserpentis (Logatchev). The sequence goes on from NZ_UEXF01000007.1 coordinate 76,381, forward strand.
TGCACTATTGGTAAAAAGGCCACCTCGTTTTTCAAAAATACAGGCTTAGCCATTAAATCAGTATTAACAGATTTAGGCGATGCGCCACAATTTGATGACTTACTAGGCACAGTTAAGGTTATGTTAGACGCCTATGATGCTGGTGAAATTCAACAGTTATCAGTGGCTTATAACAAGTTCGAAAATACCATGACACAAGTACCCACAGTATCTCAGTTAGTACCCATGGTTGCTGGAGAAGTGCAGGGCATGGATTATCACTGGGACTATATCTATGAACCAGATGCTCAAGAAGCATTGAGTGCATTATTGGTGCGTTATATTGAGGCTTTGGTTTATCAGGGCTTGGTTGAAAATATCGCTTGTGAGCAATCATCTCGTATGGTTGCAATGAAGAGTGCGACTGACAATGCGGGCGATATGGTGAAGGATTTAGAGTTGGTTTACAATAAGGCGAGGCAAGCGGCAATTACTCAGGAAATTTCTGAAATTGTTAGTGGCGCCGCTGCAGTATAAGTTTAATAATAAGAATTTAAAAAGAGGAAAAGTAAAATGAGCAACGGAAAAATTACACAAATTATTGGCGCGGTTATCGATGTTGAATTTCCAGAGAATAATATTCCAAATATTTATGACGCCCTAATAGTTATTGAAACAGGGTTAACACTAGAAGTGCAACAGCAATTAGGTGATAATGTGGTTCGTGCCATTGCAATGGGTAGTTCAGAAGGCTTAAAAAGAAGTTTGGAAGTTTCTAACACTGGTTCAGCAATTAAAGTTCCAGTAGGCACTAAGACACTTGGACGCATTATGAATGTATTGGGTGAGCCTATTGATAACGCAGGTGATATTGCTCCAGAGGCCGAATGGGAAATTCATCGTAGCGCCCCTGCTTATGATGAATTAGCACCTGCAGCAGAATTATTAGAAACAGGCATTAAGGTAATTGACCTAGTTTGTCCGTTTGCTAAGGGTGGTAAAGTTGGCTTATTCGGTGGTGCAGGCGTCGGTAAAACCGTTAACATGATGGAGCTTATTCGTAACATTGCGATTGAACACTCAGGTTACTCTGTATTTGCTGGTGTTGGTGAGCGTACTCGTGAGGGTAACGACTTCTACCACGAGATGAAAGAATCAAATGTATTAGATAAAGTATCCCTTGTTTATGGTCAAATGAATGAGCCACCGGGTAACCGTCTTCGTGTTGCCTTAACGGGTTTAACCATGGCTGAATACTTTCGTGATGAAGGTCGCGATGTCTTATTATTTATTGATAACATTTATCGTTATACACTTGCGGGTACTGAAGTATCGGCATTGTTAGGTCGTATGCCTTCAGCAGTAGGTTACCAGCCAACACTAGCAAGTGAGATGGGCGCTCTACAAGAACGCATTACCTCAACTAAGAAAGGTTCAATTACTTCAATCCAAGCGGTATATGTACCAGCAGATGACTTAACTGACCCATCACCAGCAACAACATTCGCACACTTAGATGCAACGGTTGTGTTATCGCGTCAAGTAGCAGAATTAGGTATTTACCCTGCAGTAGACCCACTAGATTCTACTTCACGCCAACTAGACCCACTCATCGTTGGCGAAGAACACTACAATGTGGCACGAGGTGTACAAGGCGTACTACAACGCTACAAAGAGCTTAAAGACATTATTGCAATTTTAGGTATGGACGAATTATCTGAAGAAGACAAGCAGTCTGTTTCTCGTGCTCGTAAAATTCAACGCTTCCTCTCTCAGCCATTTTTCGTGGCAGAAGTATTCACGGGTGCAACTGGTAAATATGTATCCTTGAAAGATACAATTTCTGGCTTCAAAGCAATTCTTGAAGGTGAATTGGACGACTTACCAGAGCAAGCATTCTATATGATGGGCTCTATTGATGAAGTTCGTGCAAAAGCGGCGGAAGCGTCTGCAGAGAAGGCTTAAAATGTCAAGTATGCAAGTTGATGTCGTAAGCGCTACTGAATCACTCTATTCGGGTGAAGCAAGGTGTGTATTTGCGCCTGCATCAACAGGTGAATTGGGCATCTATCCAAAACACACTGCATTATTGTCAACTTTAAAGCCAGGCGAAGTTCGCATTGAAACCGACAAAGGCGTTGAATCTATTTATGTTTCTGGCGGTATCGTTGAAATACAACCCGATGTGGTTACTATTTTTTCTGACACTGCTATTCGTGCAAGTGATCTAAATGAAGCCAAGGCATTAGAGGCTAAGCAGCGTGCAGAAGCAGCAATGGAAGGTGCGACTGAAAATCAAGATATTTCAGCAACCCAAGCTGCGCTTGCTGAGTCAATGGCGCAACTACAAATGATTAGCAAAATGCGCGGTAAAAAAGCATAAAGGCAAGTATGAAAAAAAATATTATTTTAATGTTGACACTTATTGCTTTATTGGCAGGTTGTAACTCAATGCCTTTAACCAAACAGCAGGTAAACAAAGTTCAAAGTATCGCTATTATTAACAATTTTCCCCAATATCCTAGTTTTTCATTTATTGGAACAACAACCTTTCAAAACAGTTACGACCATATAATAAACAAAAATTATCAAGAAAAATTGTCCAATATATTCGCCAAGTATTTTAGTCAAAAAGGCTATAAAAATGTTGCCGTTTATAATAAAACAAAAGAATATAAGGGCGAAGTTGATTTAATTATAACACTTGAACCTTCAGGGTTAGATCTTCCTGCGGCTCCAAATAATGCAGGTTATGGAATTTATCAAAGATCATTTTTTGGTTTACGAGATAAAGCATCTACCTATATAGAGATGAATGCTCTTGTAAAATTAAAATCTGGTGAAGAATTCAATACACATTTTCATGATTTTGCCGCCGTCTCATTTAAAAATTTACCTAAAAAATGGAGTTATTTATCCAGTGCTCAAAAAAATGAAATTGAAAGAAAACTTGAACAAAATATAAAAAAGTCTATAAAAACTATGCATGATCTGGGTTTGTAATTAAAAACTATAGACCAACTACTTTAAACAGATATTTTCTTAAAATCTATAATCTTTCCATTCTTCACTAAAACACCTTCTTTTTGAAGGCGTTTTATTTTTACAGATAGGTCATCTGCAAAACCCCCTAGCTCTCCATTTGATTTCACCACACGATGACAAGGCACTTCAGGTGCAAAAGGGTTTTTATTCATCGCCGAGCCAACCGCACGATGTGCTTTTGGGCGATTAATGAGTTTTGCTAAACCACCGTAAGTAATAACACGCCCAGCCGGCACCTTGGCTTTCAATGTTTGATAGCAGAGATTTTGAAAATCAGTCAAGGTAAAGCTTCATTGCATCATCAAACTTGCCCTGTGCTTTGAGAATAAAATCACATACTTCACGCACCGCACCATGTCCACCGGATTTTTCAGTGATTAAATTTGCGTATTGTTTGACCGTGTCATGTGCATTGGCAACAGCAATAGCAAAACCAACCTTAGTCATCACTGGCAAATCAATCACATCATCGCCCACATAAGCTACTTCATCAGCGTTCAGATTAAGTTTTTGCAATAGGTCGCTAAACGCCACCACTTTATCTGATTGTCCTTGATAGAAATGCGTAATACCGAGGTTTTTCATACGATATGCAACTGCCTTGCTATCTCGTGCAGTAATCACAGCCACCTCAACACCATTGTCTTTAAGCATTTTAATGCCGTGTCCATCAAGTGAATTAAAACGCTTAAATTCTGCACCATCCTCAGTGAAATATAGTCCGCCATCAGTTAATACACCATCAACATCAAAGATAATCAGTTGAATTTTATTTGCTAACTCAGTTGTGTTCATTTTATTTTGCTCCAGTTAAATGCATCACCTGGGTCAGTTTTCCTACCTGGGGCGATATCACTGTGCCCAACAACATCTGTTATTGGGTAGTGTGATTTTAATTGCTCTAATATTGTTTTTAACACTTGATATTGTAGCGCTTCATAGGCGATATTATCACTGCCTTCTAATTCAATACCAATAGAAAAATCGTTACAGTTTTCTCGTCCTACAAAATTCGATTGTCCTGCGTGCCAAGCGCGTTTGTCAAATGGTACAAATTGGACAATCTCGCCGTCGCGTTTAATAAATAAATGCGTGGAAACTTCAATACCAATCAATGTTTGAAAATAAGGGTGTGCACCAAAATCCAATTTATTGGTAAAAAATTGTTCAATATAATCATTGCCAAACTCTTTTGGTGGCAAAGAAATATTATGAATAACCACCAATAAAACCTCTCCATTAGGGCGCTCGTTGTAATTTGGCGATGGAACTTGCTTTGCCAAAGCAAGCAAATGGTTTTCAATCATGCTTAGAATTATAACAACAAACCCTATTAGAATAACGCCCTCTTAGTAAGAGGCGTGGATGTTCAGGATCATCAACAAATGCTGAACGATTGTGCAATACATTATTACAAATCAGTCCTTGATTGGCATTCATCGTATATTCAAAATGATGTGGGGTTGTAGTTTTTAATAAATCATCTAACAAAGTAACTGCCTGTTTAACCTCTAAGGAGTCTAAGAATTCAATATTTTTCTTCCGTTGCGTGTAGCGCATATAAAGCTCAACACTCGGCTCATCAATGAAAAAAATAGCCCCCGTTGATTTAGTGCGTCTAACTTGTCCATCCATCTTATGCTCTGGAATACTCATTGCCTGTGGATGACTCAACGCTTTAACGACATCTATATTGTCTTCCCTTAATAGCAAATAAACCATCTGTGGGTCAATCCATTGATTAACGCCACCAGTGGCACTGGGCGAGACACAAAATAATGAGAAGGCACGCACTTGATTGTTTTGTGCATTGTAATAACCATCAGTATGCCACCCAATTGCCTTGTTGGTATAAGGAATAAATTCTGAGCGTTGTTCTTGCTTATTACTTTGCGTGACATATGCCAGCCCATCATTTTGTGCATACAGGTGTTGGTCATAATCAATCAAACCTACTTGACGATTGATTTGCACTATGGCTTGCGCATAGTCATCCTGCGCTTTGATTTCAAATAAGGCAAAGTTGTTAGTGCGACAAAGATACTGGATTTTATCTTTTTCAGCTGTACTTAGCACACTTGGGTTTGCAATTTCAAGCAGACACTGTTCAATGCTATTTACTGCATTAGCAAGTTTTTCATCCCGCCAATATTGATATTTATCAAAATTGTCTAGGATAGACATTAGCCATTAATTCGCTTATTAATTGTCCACTGTTGTGTTATAGATAAGATATTGTTGAACACCCAATAAAGCACAAGTCCTGACGGAAACCACAAAAACATAATGGTAAACACAAAAGGCAGTGTCATCATAATCTTCGCCTGCATTGGGTCAGGTGGTGGTGGATTAAGTTTTTGCTGGATAAACATTGAAACACCCATAATAACCGGCAAGATATAATATGGATCCATCACTGATAAATCTGACATCCACCAAAATGCCGTTTGACGCAACTCAACTGTATCGAGTAGCATCCAGTAAAAAGCAATAAACACGGGTATTTGCACCAAAATAGGCAAGCAGCCAGAAGCTGGATTGATCTTCTCTTTTCTATACAACTCCATGGTTTTTTGACCCATTTTCTGTCTATCATCACCATAAGCTTCTTTTAATTGTGCAAGCCTTGGAGACAGTTTTCTCATTTTTGCCATTGAACGATAAGACTTTTCGCTGAGTGGATAGAAAACTAACTTAATTAACATAGTAATAAGAATAATTGACCAACCCCAACTACCAACAACATCATTAATTTTATGAATCAACCAAGACAACGGGTCAGCTAAAATATCTAACCAACCATAATCCAGTGTATAGTGTAAACCAGTTGCCACTTTTTCAATCTTACCATACTCTTTAGGTCCAATATACAACTGGTTAGTACTGAGTGTTACGCTACTTCCAGCGGCAATATTAGTTTGTTGATTAGCATTGGTTAGTTTGTACACACCACTAGTTGTGCTTGCAGAAAAATTCTGTTGCTCATCTTGGTTTGGAATCCACGCGGTCATAAAATATTGCTGTGCCATTGCCATCCATCCACCAATAGAATTTTGCTTATCAAAATCACCCCAATCTTCAAAATCATTTTTTTGTATGGTGTTGTTTTTCTTGTCATATATTAGACCACCAGTAAAAGTTGGCATCATCATATTCGACTGGTCGATAGCATTACGGCTCAAGCGCACATATGGCTTAACTGGCAAGATCTGATTAGAATTGTTGAGAATTTGATAATCAACCCCAACAACATAACTACCCCTCTTAAAATGGAAATTCTTAATCACTTTTATGCCGTCTTTGCCTTGCCATACAAGTGGCACAACCAATTCATCAGCAAACAATTGATAATTGGTATTGACCGAACTAAAATCAGACAAATGTGTTGGCAATGCATCGTCACGCGATGCTAAACCACTTTGCGCTTGGAACAACGCACCCGTTTCATCATTTAATAATTGAAATTTTTCATCACCTTCCAACTCTACAGGGTAAGTATTTAGAAAAGCATTCTGAATTGTGCCGCCTTTGTGGCTAATTTCAACCGTAAGAAAATCAGTAGTTACTGTAGTAAAACCTCCTTTTTGGGCAACACTCGGTATTGATACATCAATTTCTAAACCCTGCGTATTGATTGTTGGTATGTCAATATTTTGCGCTGGTGCGTCTGAGGTGATTTCAGATTTGTGTACAACATTGCCATTGGTATCAACCGTTTGTGTAATTTGCCACTTATCCCATAATAGGAAAACTGTAAAAAAAATAGCAACACTTAATAATAATTTTTGATTCATAATGATTGGTATGTAATGTATTTATTTTTTGGGCACTGGGTCGAAACCACCTTCGTGCCAAGGGTGGCATTTGCTAATGCGTTTAACACTTAAACTAAGTCCTTTGAAAAAGCCATGGGCTTTCACAGCGTCATATGCATACTGAGAGCAAGTTGGATCAAAACGACAGTTAGAACCTAACAGCGGACTGATAAATAACTGATAAAATTTAATAGGGATAAGCAATAAATAACGCATAATTCGAAATTATTTTTTTGTTACCTTTTTAAATAAATCAAGCAATTCTGCCGATAAAACAGGATTTTTGACTGGCTTTGATTTTCTTGCCATTACCACAAAATCCCAACTATCTAAATACTGTCTCTGCAATCTAAAAGTTTCTCTAGCAATGCGTTTAAATCGATTCCTATCAATCGCTAAGCGATGGACTTTTTTCGATATAGCCAAACCCAAGCGTGGTTTTGATGCCTTAAGTGGTCTTGCAATAACTTGCCAGTGTTTGCCCCTTGCCAGTGTGCCACCCTTAAAAACATGGGTGTACTCATTGGCTTTAAGAATTCTAGCCGCGCGCGCCAACTCGAAAGACACTAGGCAGCTAAACGCTTACGCCCTTTTCTTCTACGAGCATTGATTACTGCACGACCTGCTTTGGTGCTCATTCTTGCTCTAAAACCATGTGTGCGCTTACGCTTAATAACACTCGGTTGAAAGGTTCTTTTTTGTTTCATAATGTTAATACAGTCAAATAAAAGGCGCAATTTTACCATAATATCCACCCAAATACCATATTGATGTTACAATGAAAAGTGGCAATTCTTTGAATAGTGTGGGACACAAAATGGATTTGGTTTATTGGTTAATGTTATTAAGAGCACCGAATGTTGGCACGCGCACCTTTTATAAGGCTCTCAAAGTTTTCGAATCACCTGAGCAAGTGTTTTTAGCCTCTACAACCCAGCGCAAAGCCTGTGGCGTATTTCGCCAAGAGACGCTTGACTTTATAGAACAAAACGATACTTCGTTGGTGCAAGCAGACCTTGATTGGGTCAAAGCCGATGACTGCCATATTCTCACTTTAATTGATAACGGCTATCCTGAACAACTCAAAACCATTTCCGACCCGCCACCCTTGCTTTATGTCAGAGGCGATGTGTCATGCTTAACCTTGCCACAACTCGCTATTGTAGGTAGTCGCAATCCAAGCTCTGGTGGCAAGCAAAATGCACATGAATTTGCCAAGTCTCTATCAAACTTAGGTATTGTGATAACTTCTGGTATGGCGAGTGGTATCGATGCCAGTGCACACATTGGTGCTTTAGAAGCCGACAAACCAACCATTGCCGTTTGTGGCACAGGACTTGATAGAATCTATCCAGCAAAACACAAGTCTTTGGCACATCAGATTTCAACCAAAGGCGCTCTGGTATCTGAATTTTATATTGGCACCGCGCCCACTGCCACTAATTTTCCAAGACGCAATCGTATTATCAGCGGGTTGAGTTTAGGCACTTTAGTGGTTGAAGCCAGTATCAAAAGTGGCACAATGATTACTGCCAAACTAGCCGCCGAACAAGGCAAAGAAGTATTTGCTATTCCTAGTTCAATCCACAATCCATTGTCGCAAGGGTGTCATCACCTTATCAAACAAGGCGCTAAATTGGTTGAAAGCGTTGAGGACATCCTTGATGAATTACAAATCGACTTGCCAGAGCCAGATCAAGAAAATAATTCAACCACTTCTGAAAAATACACGCACAATAATTCTTCTGTGCTATTAAAATACTTGAGTTACGATGCTATAAATATTGATGAAATAGTTGAAAAAAGTGGTTTGAGCCCCCAAATAGTCACACAAGAGTTGCTTTTATTAGAGCTCAAGGACGCAGTAGAAAAAGTTGATGGCTTTGGTTATATATTAAAGTGAGGTTTTATGACAAATAATAATATTCTTGATGTGCTAACTTATATGTTTGATTATCTGTTTGAAGTAGCAGAGCAAGATTCGTCTCAAGAAATTGACGATACCGCCTTAAAGGCACACCTTTCAGATGCTGGATTTGAGATTACACGCATTGACAAAGCACTCAGCTGGTTAGAGAACATTGCCGCTTTGCAAGATGGCGAAACCCAACCATTTGGCAGTGCTAATGGCAGTATGCGCATTTATAGCGAAGCGGAAAAATTAAAACTTGACACAAAATCTCGTGGCTTTCTATTATTTATGGAGAACATGGGTCAAATTGACGCTAACCAGCGTGAAATGATTATTGACCAAATTATGTCACTGGGCGACTCCACCATATCTTTAGACGACCTCAAATGGGTGGTAATGATGATACTTGGCAATAGCGACGATGAAGAAGTATCACCACAATGGTTAGAGTCCATTATGTTTCTTGATGACAATCACACGGTTCAATAATGGCAAAAAATCTTGTCATTGTTGAGTCCCCCGCCAAAGCCAAAACCATTGAAAAATTCTTAGGCAAAGACTATACCGTTAAATCAAGTATCGGTCATATTCGTGATATGCCTAAAAAAGGCATGGGCATTGATATTGAAAATAACTTTAAACCTACCTACGAAGTCACCGCAGACAAAAAAAAAGTCGTTACACAATTACGCAAGGATGTAAAAGCCGCTGATAAAATTTATCTCGCAACGGATGAGGACCGCGAAGGAGAAGCCATTGCTTGGCATTTGCTAGAGGCACTCAACCTGCCAAAAAACACGCCAAGAATTGTTTTCCATGAAATTACCAAAGGTGCGATCACCCGTGCAATCACCGAGCCACGAATAGTGGACTACAACTTAGTTGATGCACAGCAAGCCAGACGCATTATTGATAGATTAGTAGGTTTTGAGATCTCACCAGTTCTATGGCGCAAAATCTCAGGTGCCCGTTCAGCCGGCCGAGTACAATCCCCAGTAGTGCGTTTAGTGGTAGAAAGAGAAAGAGAAATTATCGACCATACCTGTGAAAACACTTATAAGGTTAAAGCAGATTTAGTCAATGATGCAGGCGAACTCATTGAAGTAAAACTGAGTGCGGATTTCAACAAAAAAGATGAGGCATTGGCATTTGCCACAGCGCTTTTAGATGCCAAACTCAGCGTCGCATCAATTGAGAAAAAACCTTCAAAGCGCACACCCAAGCCCCCTTTTATCACTTCTACACTACAACAAGAAGCCTCGCAAAAATTAGGCTTTTCAGTCAAGCAAACCATGACATTGGCACAAGGTCTCTACCGCGAAGGTGCGATTACTTATATGAGAACAGACTCATTCACGCTTTCTGAAACAGCCATCGAAGCCGCTGGTAAAGTGATTGAAAAAGAATTTGGTCGTGATTATCACCAAGAAAGAAGGTTTAAAACCAAAGATGCAGGCGCACAAGAGGCGCACGAAGCCATTCGCCCAACTGACCTTACCAAGTCAGAGATTTTTGGCTTAGAAGGTCAAGCGGCAAAACTTTACACACTTATTTATAAGCGCACATTAGCTTGCCAAATGAGTGATGCCCAGTTGCAAAAAACACAAATTAAAATTAACATCTCTAATCGCTCTGAGAATTTTATTGCCAATGGTGAAATCTTAATATTCCCTGGATTTTTAAGTGTGTATGATTATCTGTCTTCAGATGACAAGCTGTTGCCAAATTTAAACAAAGGCGACGCATTAAGCATTGCTAATTTTAGCGCTAGAGAGAGTTTTTCTCGTGCCAAGCCACGCTATACTGAAGCCTCATTGGTGAAGAAAATTGAAGAAATGGGCATCGGTAGGCCGTCAACTTTTGCCACGATGGTATCTACCGTGCAAGACAGAGGTTATGTTTCTAAAGAAACGCGCGAAGGTGTAGAGCGTGAATACCACAAAATTGAAATTATAGATGGTGCAATTTCTGAATCAACCCCTGTTGAGAGGACGGGTGCTGAAAAAAACAAACTATTCCCAACCAGTGTTGCCTATTTACTAAATGACTTCTTAGTTAAATATTTCAGTGAGATTGTTGATTATCAATTTACTGCAAAACTAGAGTCTGATTTTGACACCATTGCCACACAAAATGTCCCATGGCAGGGCGTGGTCAAAAATTTTTACCAGCCCTTCCACCAAAAAGTCGAAGATGCTGCTGATATTTCCCGAGAGGAAACACACGGTATGCGCGAACTCGGTACCGACCCAAAAAGTGGCAAACCCGTTAGTGTACGCTTTGGCAGATACGGCGCCTTTGCACAAATCGGACACAAAGATGATGAAGAAAAACCCATCTTTGCTTCACTCAGAGGCTCATTAGACATTGAAACCATCAAACTAGAAGAGGCACTAGAATTATTCAATATGCCTCGTACTGTTGGTGAAACTGACGACTTTGGCATTATCAAAGCCAACTACGGTCGCTTCGGTCCTTACATCCAATACGGCAAAAAATATGTCTCTCTTAAAGAAATCACTCCTGAAGAAGTCACCCTTGATGAGGCGCTAATACTCATCAAAGCCAAAGAAAAATTTGACGCCGAACGCATCATAAAAACTTTCAACGATTCTGACATCCAAGTCCTCAACGGTCGTTTTGGTCCCTACATCTGGAACGGCAAGAAAAAAGGCAAAGGACAAAAAAACATCACCATCAAAAAAGTCTTCGGCGATAAAATCCCAGCAGATTTAACGCTTGAAGAATGTAAAAAAGCAATCGCTGGAAAAATCAAAGCTAAAACTAAGCCTAAGAAGAAAACTGCTAAAAAATAGGTTTATAATACAACTATAAAACCCCAACAATTTAAACTTTCTTATTTCGAACGAGTTAAACTAAACAAAAAAATCGGAGTAAAAAAATGAGTAAAAAACGAACAAAATATACCTCAGCATTCAAGACTAAATTAGTACTTGAATTACTACAAAATGAAAGCGCCATAGTGCAGATTGCCAGCAAGCATAATATTTTGCCTCAGAATCTACAAAATTGGAAGAAGACTTTCCTTGCTAACGCAGAGATTGCCATGGAGCCATCCAAGGCAGTCAAAGAATACAAAGACGAACTTATCAAAGCACAAATGCGAAATGAGCGTTTAACTACACTAGTAGGCAAGGTAACCGTAGAGAAGGAGTGGTTAGCAAAAAAGCTAAAAAGCTTGGGCTCATCTAACCGCAAACAGTTAGTTGATCTCAAGCCTTCCCTATTGCACGCCTCATATTCTTTGTCAGTTAATCATCAATGTCAATTGTTAGGTGTTAACAGAAGTGGGATTTATTACAAGCCAAAAGTAAATAACACCAAGCAATCTATCAAAAACCACATCACCAAGGTGTTTGAAAAAATACCCATCTATGGTGAGAAAAAAGTCCATCAACAATTACTTGAAGACGGCTACAAGGTGAGTTTACACACCGTAGCACGCTATCGGCAAGAATTAGGTTTAAAGGCAGTATTAGCAGTTAAACAAGTTAATACAACTATACCAATCAAAGCACACAAGAAATACAGTTACAAGCTACGAGGGCTTAATATCAGTCATTCTAACCATGTATGGAGCACCGACATTACCTATGTCAAGATTGCAGGGGGTATGGTCTATATGGCAGCTATTATTGATTGGCATTCAAAAGCTGTTCTATCACACAGGATATCCAATACCATGGATTCTCAATTGGTAATGGGTGTACTTAATGACGCTTTAGAGAAACACCTACACCCACACCCACACCCACACCCACACCCACACCCAGAGATATTTAACACTGATCAAGGTAGTCAATATACCAGTGAGATACACACTAAACGATTAAAAGATTTAGGTATTACAATATCTATGGATGGTAAAGGTAGGGCTACAGATAATATCTGTATTGAGCGTTTCTGGAGGAGCGCAAAATGCGAAAGAATTTATTTAAATGAATATCAATCCATCAGTGATTTAATCACTGATATGGATGATTATATTGAGTTTTACAATCATCAAAGATTCCATGAAACATTGAAATATAAAAAACCAATGGATGTGTATCAAGAAAGTATAAAATTGAATCAGGAAAAGAAGAAGGTCTCTTAAGATGTTCTATATAAGAAATTTTAAAAAGTTGTCAGGGGTTTTGGGGTAATGTAAATTGCACCTAAAATCGCAATAAAAATAGGATAGGTAAACAAAGTCAATCTCTCCAACCCAGCAGAAATAGTTTCAAGACCTTTTAAATCCAATAAAGACGCCAAAAAATAACCGATAAAGCCCAGCCCAACAATACTAAATAGGGTTGTTTGAGCAAGTACCTTAGATTGGTCTTTTTTCCAAAAAATATAACTCAGTATGCCAAGGTAAATAGTCGCCCCTTAAAAACTCACTCCAAACAAACCAAAACCACCCATTTTTCCAACCATCTAAATCAACAAAACTGCTTTTTATCCAGCACCACAAAAAACCTTAGGTATTTTACAAAAAATAAGCCCAGTTTTTGCCAAAACAAAAAAATAGTGGCTATCACCAGCCATTTTCTCAAATTCCAAGCACAGGCAGCCATTAAAACATTAATCTCATCACCAACTTGCCCTTTGAGTAGGTTTCTAGAGAGTCTAAAATCTGATTTAAGATGTCCGATAATCGGCTCAATCGCTGCGCGTCTTTTACACAGTTTGCGCTTTTTGTCTTGTTGATAACGATTGTCTCGCTTAAGGGCTTTTTTAGGCAAAATGATGTTTGCACCGAGCACTACCTTTGCACCAACATAGCCTCGGTCGCATACCGCTTGTTTGATGGGTTTGTTTCTGTTGCTATTAGCATGGCTTATGGCAACATTTAAGGTTTTTGAGTCGTGAATATTTTTATCATGACTGGC
>NZ_UEXF01000007.1:91018-118886 GCF_900127505.1 thiotrophic endosymbiont of Bathymodiolus puteoserpentis (Logatchev)
GCCAGTCATGATAAAAATATTCACGACTCAAAAACCTTAAATGTTGCCATAAGCCATGCTAATAGCAACAGAAACAAACCCATCAAACAAGCGGTATGCGACCGAGGCTATGTTGGTGCAAAGGTAGTGCTCGGTGCAAACATCATTTTGCCTAAAAAAGCCCTTAAGCGAGACAATCGTTATCAACAAGACAAAAAGCGCAAACTGTGTAAAAGACGCGCAGCGATTGAGCCGATTATCGGACATCTTAAATCAGATTTTAGACTCTCTAGAAACCTACTCAAAGGGCAAGTTGGTGATGAGATTAATGTTTTAATGGCTGCCTGTGCTTGGAATTTGAGAAAATGGCTGGTGATAGCCACTATTTTTTTGTTTTGGCAAAAACTGGGCTTATTTTTTGTAAAATACCTAAGGTTTTTTGTGGTGCTGGATAAAAAGCAGTTTTGTTGATTTGGATGGTTGGAAAAATGGGTGGTTTTGGTTTGTTTGGGGTGGTTTTTAAGGGGCGACTAAATAACACCAAGCAATCTATCAAAAACCACATCACCAAGGTGTTTGAAAAAATACCTATCTATGGTGAGAAAAAAGTCCATCAACAATTACTTGAAGACGGCTACAAGGTGAGTTTAAATACCGTAGCACGCTATCGGCAAGAATTAGGTTTAAAGGCAGTATTAGCAGTTAAACAAGTTAATACAACTATATCAATCAAAGCACACAAGAAATACAGTTACAAGCTACGAGGGCTTAATATCAGTCATTCTAACCATGTATGGAGCACCGACATTACCTATGTCAAGATTGCAGGGGGTATGGTCTATATGGCAGCTATTATTGATTGGCATTCAGAAGCCTGCCATCATACAAAATATCCAACAAAATGAACAACCAACTGTTCATGAGTGTACTCAATGATGTTTTAAGTCTTTTTTCTCCACAAGTAAGAAAATAAATAATCCAAGCGCTGCAACAATATGTTTAATTGAATGCCCACTAATAAATCCAAATAACCCAAATATTTGCCCGTCAAAATGCTCAAATAATTTTGCAAAAACATAAAATAATAGCAAATACCAATAAGCTTTAGCTGATTTTCGTTTAAAATTTAGCAAAATAATTGGCGTAATCAACATTGGTAAAAACTGCACTAAAATATACCCGCGTAAATCCCCAGATCCATAACCCTCACCAACAATCCAATAAATAATAGTAAACAAGCCTAATGCCACTAATGGAATAAATAATTTTTTACCAATTTTTAAACTAATAAACTCACTAATTACAATAGAGAAAAGCGCCATAAAAACAATAACCATTGGCAATCTATCCAAAAATAATGTTTCATGTCTAACATCAAGATGAAAATAACTAGAGCCAAAAAATACCATAATGACACCAAAAAACATAGTGTAATACATATATTTTATGTTGTCACTAATATTTAACCTATTGTTTTTCAATAACATTATTGCGTAAATTCCAACCAATAAAAAAGGAAAATTAGAAATAACATTGTAAAAATTAACAACGCCAAAGATACTTCTATCATCAACAAAACTATGATATTTGACACTTTGTGGCATTGGATCTTGTAAAAACATTATGACTATTATTACAAAACTAATTAACAATATTAATTTGATTGTTAGCTTTTGAGTATTTGTCATTCACCCGCCTCCAAGTGTTGTGCAAGTTTTTTAACGCCCTTAAAATCTGCTTTACCTGCTCCTAATTTTGGCAAAACTTCTACCTTGTGGTAAGAACTAGGCAAATACAATGGGTTAATTTGTGTGGCAATTAATTTTCGTTTTAGATCCTCTTCTGTCATATCTCCAGTAAATAACAATACTATTTTTTCACCTTTTTTAACATCGGTTAAGTTGGTAGCGGCTATTTCAATTTCATCACCCAAACAAGCACTAATTTGCGCTTCACAGCTTCCTAGGCTAATCATTTCGCCGCCAATTTTTGCAAAACGAGAATATCTGTCCACAATAGTAACAAAGCCATCTTTATCAATCTTACCTTTGTCGCCAGTGATGTAATACCTGTTATTATTTATGATTTTTATTACCTCGTTTGTTTGAATAGGGTCATTCAAATAGCCTTGCATTACTTGAGGTCCTGAAATTAAAATCATCCCGGCATCGCCTTGTTTTAATACTTCAAAACTATTGGGATCAGTAATAATAATGCTTGTACCTACTAATGGTTTGCCAATAGTGCCCGTTTTTTGCCCTTGTTGAATTTTCCAATATTTTGGCAATAGTGCATTTGGAATATTACTACTTGCAACAGGAGCAGTTTCTGTAGTCCCATAGCCCTCATAAATGTCTAACCCAAACTTTTGTTTAAAATCGTCAAGTATTTTATTTGGTAGTTTTTCGGCGCCAGCAACTACAAGTCTAATGCTCGCCAACATTAAAGGCTGGAGTTTTCTATTGCGCAAATATAGGCGAAAAAATGTTGCAGTGCCAAGCAAAATAGTTGCCTTATGCTCGGCTACTAATTTACCAATACCATAGCCATCTGTTGGGTCTGGGTGGTAAATAACAGGAATGCCTTCAAGTTGTGGTATCAGCGTGCAAACTGTTAATCCAAAAGAATGAAAATTTGGCAGTGTTCCCATTATTTTATCGTTTAAGCTTGGGTTGAGCATTGTTTTTACTTGTTTAACATTGGCAATTAAGTTTTTATGACTTAACATAATTCCTTTGGGATCGCCCTCACTACCACTACTAAATAAAATAACAGCAGTCTTTGTAATTTTTACTTTAGTAATAAACAATAACTTTAAGAGCCATACTGGGTAGAGTGCTGCTCGTAAAAAATAACCTATCGCTCGCAACTTGTGTGCAAATTTTTGCATATCTTCTAAGTAAATAATATTGCCATTGTTAAGCACTTCACTTAAATCAAACCCTTTGTCTTGTAATTTTTTAATAAATTTTTTGCTAGTAATAATTGTTTGTATTTCAGCTTTTTTAATAGCCAACTTCAAGGGCCGTATTCCAGTTGTGTAGTTAAGATTAACTACTGTTCTAGCCAAACAAAATAAAGACATATTACATATAGCACCAGCAACTGTTGAGGGCAGTATTACTGCTATATTATTATTGTTTCCTAATTTATTTTTTAGCCATTTGCGCATTAATAGTGTGGCGGCTAAAAATTTATTCCTGTGGAGTATGCTATTAGAGTCTGCTACATAAAAATTATTTTTCTTCTTTATTTGCTCAATCCACATACTGGCAATATCTTTTTGCTGGTTAATGTAGTTGTGCCAAACATCAACACTTAAATCAATAACAATGTTTTTTAATTGCACAGCTTTGATGCTAGTTGGCAGTTCTGCGCCAAATTTAACATAGATATTGTGGCCACTTTGTTTAATTTTATCTGCCGCATTAGAAAATTTACTTTCCCACAAGCCGTGCAAATAAAATGGCACAATGACACAATCTTTAACTTCTTTTAATATATGCTCATAACCAGCTAAAAAAGTATTCATTCCACCATTTTTAGTCAACATTCCTTCTGGAAAAAGTGCCACTGTATGACCGTCATTAAGTGCTTTTGCCACTTCTTTGAGGGAATTTTTGCTACCAGATGATGAAATGGGAATTATTTTGAAAAAATCCAAAAACCATTTAAGATACCATTTTTTGTAAATTGATTTTTCCATAACAAAGCGAATTTGTTGTGGATAAACTATTTGCAAAATTGCCCAATCAATGTAGGAAACATGGTTTCCAAGTAATAATGTGCCCTTATTTGTAGGAACATTCTCTACTCCTATAGCATTGATTTTGTAACGCAACTTAAATGCAAAACGCACTATGTAAATTATTAAAGATTGTGGTAATTTAATAAATGTCCAAAGCGCTCCAATAGTAGCGATAATTGCAGCAAGAAGCAATATATCACCACTATCAAATTGTAAATAAGAAAGGTATGCAGTAGCAATTAAAGCAATAAGCATAAAGATATTTTGATAAAAATTATTGGCAGCTAAAATCCTACCTAAACTAGAACCTGGTGCGCTTAACTGAATTAATGCATTAAGTGGCACCAATACAAGACCAGCACAAAGGCCGTAAATAAAAAATACCACAGCAATAATATTAACATTTTGCAAAGTAGGAATAATAAATAAAGTTATTGCAACACCAAGACTCCCTAAAGGCACAATACCTAATTCAATATAGTTTTTAGAAACCTTGTTGGCAATCATTGAACCAACAACAATACCAAGACCGCCAACTGCTAATAAAGACTGGGCAATTACAGTATTTTCTACGCCAGCAGATGATTTTAAAAACGCGCCAAAGACAGCAACAACAATTTGTGAAATTGCCCAAAAAATACTCAGCCCAATGATACTATGCCAAATAACTCTGTTGCTTTTGATTATGCTGTTATTGCACTTAAAATAACCGCCGGTTAAGTATTTTTTTATTGCAAAATTATCAGTGATTTTTTTAGCATTGGTTATTGGTAATTTAAGAGACAACAAAAACTCAAATACGCTTGAAATAATTAACACAAAGCCAATTGGAGCAACCATTTTTAGTATTTCATCCTTATTATTAACATCGCCTATTAAGAGGCTTTCAAAGAAAATAGAATAAATAACAGCGCCTAATAAAATTGCAATAATGGTAATAGCCTGAGTGATGGAATTGGCCTTAACAACATTACCAGTACCAAACATTTCCTTAATTAGCCCGTATTTGGCCGGGGAATAAAAAGCGCTTTGGGCAGCGAGCAACAATGTGGCAACAAATGCCATCTCAAAATAGCCTAAATAATAGCTCAATGTGATTAAAGAGGTAATAATAATAGCAATAAATGAGGAAACTCGCACTATCTTAGTTTTACAATATTTGTCACTAATAAAACCTGATGGCGAAAACAAAAATACAAAAGGTAATAAAATTAAGGCATTAATAATGGCAGTTAAAACCATTAATTCTGTACCATCATAGGTTTTAAAAACAGTATTTTGTAAAACAATCTTGTGTCCTAAATCAACAAAAGCATTAAGAAATACGATTAAAAAGTAAGTTAAAAAGCCACTAATTCTATAAAGGTTTTTCACAGTTTACCTCCATTATGAATGCGTTTATTTTCTAATAAAGTGTGATGACTAAAAATATAAGGCTTGACTTTTAGCACTATGTCAAAAATTATTTGGTGGGTATTGTTGCTTTTGTGTTGCTCTTGTAATATTTCTACACCAATTTGATTCTCAAGTTTTGCCAATTCTTTAGCGTTTTTAACATAATGCTTTAGCAATTCTAGCGCTTGTTCGCTTTTTATGAGAATATCAATTATTTCAATATCTTTTTGAGAATAAAAATCATCAACTCTGATTAGTTGTAATGTTTGCAATTCTTGTAATTCTTGTAAGGAAATTTTACTTTTTTGCAAAACCTCTTTAATAGAAAACTCTTTATTACCCACTGAAACAACCTCTAGCGAATTAATAATCATATCGATGCTATCATCAAAATCAATAGTGCTGTCAGTGAGAATTTCTTTGATTTGGCTAATAGAATAATAAAGAGAGTTTTGCAAATAACGAATAAACTTAATAATCTCTAGGCATTTTTCATCATACAAAGCAACATTGGGCTTGGGTCTTTGTGGTTGGGGTAACAAACCATCATTTAAATAATAAATAAGTGTCGATTTACTTTCTCCGCTTAACTTTACCAGTTCATTCATTTTTAGCATAATATTTACTTTTTTAAGAAATTATCAGCATTATACTGATAAAACACAAAATGTAAAGTGTCACCTTTCACTTTTATCAAATAAAACTGAAATTAAAAGCCAAGGGATAGAGACCTTTGCAGTGCGTAGCCTCCCTTGCGGGGAAATAGGGGCGATTGGAAAAATCCAATTTTTGCCCAATTGGCGCTTTCTTTAAACCTTATCCTGGGTGACACTCCACCCAGTGCAAAATGCGGTCGTTCGTTGTTATAAATCCAAAGCCACTAAGCGGTTAATCTTGCGCCCGATCAATTGATTCAAATAAATGCAGCTAGGCGTCAATACGAGCTGTGCGTATAGCAAAAAACTAAGTGCTACAATTTTTCAAAACAGTAGCAGGGGTAAACTTTCTAAATCACGCTCTGTATATTTAACGGTCTTCGTAGCGTAAAATAGTCAATTTTGTTACAATTAAAAACAATGTTATTAATAAGTGAAGTGATGATTGCGAATCCAGAGATAGAATCTTTTGAGGATTTGGTTGTGGTGTTGAAGAGCATAGCTCGAGAGTCGGATGAGCGGTTTTTTCAGATGGATGTGAAGCCTGATTATGGCGATACGCCTGAAAATTGGGAAGATCGTTTAGAGGCGGCTTTTTACTAGGAGGTAACGGATGGGCTTTAAATATTTAAATAAAGAGCAAGATATTTTTGATGGCGATGATGGGGAAGATGTTTATGCTAACGAAGAGCAGTTACAAGCACGCTTAGAATATTTTGAAGGTCAACTGGCTGGACTAAGTGAAGGCGCGCCAATCGAAGAAAGAATTACAAGTCTATTAGAGATTGGTCGCATTCAAGTTGAGCGCTATAAGGGTGCAGATGCTTGGGAAAAGGCATTTACTGCCTTTAATCTTGCACAGCAAGATGAATTGTGGGAGTTGGCGGTTGAAGCGTGTGATGTGATGTTTTTATCCGAAGGCCCTGATGCCTTAGTGGCGCTAGGACATGCACTGTGGTTAGGTGTAACATTCCCAATTGACCCAGAGATTACCGTGGCAATGTTGCAACATTTGGTGGAAGAATCTCCCGAAGAGGCAGACACACGAGCAGTAGCTGCAGCTGCGGCGCATTATATTACTTCAGTGCGATGTGGCGCAGATGATGAATTGACTTTTTTTACTTCACAAATGTTAGCAAGCGTTGCAGACAAGCATTCACACATAACAGACCAATCAACTTTTGACTTATGGCGCAAAACATTAAAGTTGGACGAGCCAGAAGTATTTTTAAAAAAACTCTCAGGGGCAGTTGACCAATTGGTTGATGACAAATGGTGGATTGATAGAGATAAAATTAAAGCCAAATTAGACAATGAAACTTGATGTGTCCAAAAATTAAAATTTGTGGATTTACCCAAGCTGATAATGCACGAGAGGCCTCACTTCTTGGTATAGACGCTGTTGGCCTAGTGTTTTATGACAAATCACCACGCTATGTTGAGGTAGGGGCTGCTTTGGAAATTGTCAACGCCTTACCGCCATTTATTAATCGCGTGGGTTTGTTTGTGAATGCAGATTCTAGTTTTATTGACGAAGTGTTATGCGAAGTGCCTCTTGATACTTTGCAATTCCACGGCGATGAGGCACCTATAGAGTGTAGCCAATACGCCATGCCGTTTATTAAGGCTCTGCGCGTTCATCAAAACACCGACCTTATCAAAATGGCGGATGATTATCGCCTATCTTGTGGCTTGTTGTTAGATGCCTTTAATGAAAACACTTATGGTGGCACAGGCGAGGCATTTGACTGGAGCTTGGCAAAAGTAGCACTTGATCTGCCGATTATCTTGGCAGGTGGTTTAAATTCAGATACCGTTGCTGACGCTGTTAAACAAATTAATCCTTATGCGCTAGATATCTCCAGCGGTGTGGAAAGTGCAAAAGGCGTCAAAGATATTGATAAAATAAAACAATTTATTGCCAATATCAAATAATTATCTTATTTCACTTTATGGCGAAAAAGTAAAATATGGGTTTTATTATTTCACTTTATGGTAAAAAAGTAAAATATAAAACTTATCAGGAATGTGCCATGAAAATATCTCAATTTCAAGCGGGTAAATTTCAGTCTATTCATGCTTATGATTATCAATACTTTTTACCTGAGTCTATTAACCATAGTTTTGAGATAGATAGTGGTAATTTACAAGTTCAATTAGAAAAATCAACAAGACTACTAGGCGAGCTCAATGCAATGGCAAGAATGGTGCCAAATATTGACTTATTTATCATGAGTTTTATTAATAACGAAGCAACACAGTCAAGCAAAATTGAAGGCACGCAAACTGAGATTGAAGATTTATTCAAAAAAGAAAGTGATATTAAAATAGAACAAAAAGACGATTGGCTAGAAGTTAAACTTTATATTGACGCCATAAAGGAGGCTATTAATAAATTAGACGAAATACCGATCAGCACACACTTAATTAAACAAATACACAAAACTTTGCTATCCTCTGGCAGGGGGGGTGGAGAAAATGCCTGGCGAATTCAGAACTTCGCAAAATTGGATTGGTGGAAATAATATTAATACCGCTGATTTCATCCCGCCACACCATGATTTTGTAAATGAATTAATAGGCGACTTGGAAAATTTTTTACACAGCCAACACCCTGTGCCAGAGATTATAAAAATTGCCATTATTCATTATCAATTTGAAACCATTCACCCATTTTTAGATGGCAATGGCAGGGTTGGCAGGATTTTAATACCCCTATATTTGGTTAGTAACAATTTATTGTCTAAGCCGTTACTTTATATGTCAGCATTTTTTGAGACCAATAAAAACAGTTATTATCAAAAATTAATGAAAGTTAGAGTGAATAATGAATTATTAGATTGGTTGTTATTTTTTCTCAAAGGTGTGGAACAAACTGCCGAACACAGTATTGAAATTTTAAATGAGGCGCTTGATTTAAAGACCAATTTAACCCAAACTATTAGGGGAAATACAGGCAATCGAGCAAACAACAATTTA
This sequence comes from thiotrophic endosymbiont of Bathymodiolus puteoserpentis (Logatchev), assembly GCF_900127505.1. Taxonomy (NCBI): domain Bacteria; kingdom Pseudomonadati; phylum Pseudomonadota; class Gammaproteobacteria; species thiotrophic endosymbiont of Bathymodiolus puteoserpentis (Logatchev). The sequence continues at coordinate 99,776 of NZ_UEXF01000007.1, forward strand.
AAGTTATTGGAAAAATTATTTCAAATGCCTTATATCAGGGTTGAAGATGTGCGTGAGCAACTAGAAGTTTCTAGTGCCACAGCAAAAAACATTGTGGATGATTTGGTTAGGGTTGAAATTTTAGAAGAACTAACCAAAAATAAACGCAATCGGTTATTTGCCTTTAAGCCTTACTTAAACTTATTAAAAAAACCATTTCCAAAATACGAATAATTATAACCCAGCAGACGACAAAGGGTATTTTGGACAATATGGCAGTGTGTCTTTATTGCCGAAACAGGTGCTAGTCAGCATGGCATGACAACAGCAACAATTGCGGCTCGCTTAGGTTTAGAGTGTTTGATTGGAGTCTGGCAAAAGTAGCACTTGATCTACCAATTATCTTAGTAGATGGTTTAAATTCAGATGCCATTACTGATGTCATTAAACAAATTAATCTTTATGCAGTGGATATCTCCAGTGGTGTGGAAAGTTCAAAAGGCGTAAAAGATATTAACAAAATTAAGCGGTTTCTGTTACACTATTGATTTTTAAATTAAGGAGACAAACAAATGAATGATATTGTAATATTTGCGATAATTCTAATTGGTGTTGGCGTACTATTTATCGCAAAAACAATTATAATTGTCTCGCAAAGTGATATTTATGTGGTAGAAAGGTTGGGCAAATTTAGCCGTGAACTTAATGCAGGTCTTCATATAATTGTTCCGTTTTTAGACTCAATACGCGAAAAAATTAGCATTCAAGAGCGCATTATTGACATTCCAAGTCAGTCAGTTATTACCAAAGACAATGTTAATATCACAGTTGATGGTTTGGTTTTTTGCAAGGTACAAAACGCAAAAGAGTCAGTTTACAATGTGGTTAGTTTCCAAAAAGCAATATCATCTTTAGCAATGACTACTATCCGAAGCGAAATTGGCTCAATGCTGCTTGATGAAACTCTAAGCAATAGGGAAAGGTTAAACGCTAAATTACAATCGGAGTTAGCGGATGCCGCTAGTAATTGGGGGCTTTTAGTCACTCGAGTTGAGATTAGCGATATATCTGTACCACAGGATATTGAACAAGCGATGAACCTGCAAATGAAAGCTGAGCGTGAAAAACGCTCAATAGAATTAAACGCAATGGCAGAGAAAGAGGCAGTTATTCGTAAGGCGGAGGCTATTAAACAAGGTGAGTTCTTGAAAGCAGAGGCCATTGAAAGAATGGCAGATGCAAAAAAATATGAACAAGAAAAAATTGCTGAAGGGCAAAAAAAGGCAATCACTATCATTAACGAAGCGATTGCCAAAAACCAAGACTCGGCTGAATTCTTACTTGCAAAAGACAGAATTAAAGCGTTTGGTTTGTTGGCATCTAGCAACTCAAAAGACAAAATTATAGTGCCCTATGAGGCTACGGAACTCATTGGCAGTTTAAGTGTTTTAAAAGACATCTTAAAAAAGGATAATGGATAGTTTGTCGGTAACCCTGCTATTTTCACTGGGTATTTTCTTTACCTTTTTAGAGATTATTCTTTATTCATTTTTTATTATTTGGTTTGGTCTTGCTTTTCTTGTTGTTGCCATTATTGAGTTTTTTTTCCCTTTACCTTCAATTTGGGTACAACTTTCTTTGGTTGTTGTCATTGCTGTCATTTTATTTCTAATTTTTTACAAGCCGTTAAAAAGTTTTGTCAATAAAAGTCAAAATTTTTCAAATGATTTTATTAAACAACACGGAAAAGGCATTATAAAAAATAATATGTTGAGCTATCAAGGTAGTTATTTTAAGGTTGTTGACAGTGATATTTCTGCCTTAGATGGGGCTGAAGTAGAGGTGATAAAAATAGATAAAAACAATGCATGGATAAAAAATGAATAACTACAATTTGCCCGATGACAAAGGGCATTTTGAACAATACGGTGGTGTTTTTATTGCAGAAACTTTAATGACAGCGGTTACCGAATTAAAAGAAGCTTATGAAAAGTACAAAAACAACATAGACTTTTTAGCTGAGTTTGAAGATGATTTAAAACATTATGTTGGTCGCGCTACGCCACTTTATCACGCACAAAATCTCAGCAAAAAATTAGGCGGTGCGCAAATTTATCTCAAGCGTGAAGACCTTAACCACACTGGCGCACATAAGGTCAATAATGCCATTGGTCAGGCGCTACTTGCAAAACGCATGGGCAAAACACGCATCATTGCTGAGACAGGCGCTGGTCAGCATGGTGTGGCAACAGCAACGGTTGCAGCGCGCTTAGGTTTAGAATGTGTGGTTTATATGGGTGAAGTTGATGTGGCGCGTCAGGCATTAAATGTATACCGTATGAAGCTTCTGGGTGCAACAGTTGTGCCTGTAACTTCTGGTTCTAAGACTTTAAAAGATGCGCTGAATGAGGCGATGCGTGACTGGGTAACCAACATTGACAACACCTTTTATATTATTGGCACTGTGGCTGGCCCTCACCCTTACCCAATGATGGTGCGTGACTTTCAAAGCGTGATTGGTCGCGAGGCCAAAGCACAATTTGCCGAGCAAGTTAGCGGTTTGCCTGATGCGCTTATTGCTTGTGTAGGTGGTGGCTCAAATGCAATTGGTTTGTTTCATGCATTTATTGATGATAAGTCGGTTGAAATTTATGGCGTTGAAGCAGCCGGTCACGGCATAGAAAAAGGGCCAACTGCACATGCTGCACCGCTTTGTGCGGGTAGTGTTGGCGTATTACACGGCAATCGCACCTACTTAATGGAAGATGAAAATGGTCAAATCATTGAAGGACACTCAATCTCAGCAGGCTTGGATTATCCTGGTGTTGGACCAGAACACGCTTACTTAAAAGACTCGGGTCGTGCTCAATATGTGGCCATTACTGACAAAGAAGCACTTGATGCTTTCCATATGCTTACCAAAGTTGAAGGCATTTTGCCGGCATTAGAGTCTTCTCATGCAATAGCATACACCATCAAACTTGCTAAAGAGCTTGGCAAAGATAAAAATATTATTGTTAACCTTTCGGGGCGTGGTGACAAAGACATTCATACTATTGCAGAAATTGAGGGGATTGAATTTTAATCACATTGTTTTCTGTTTTCACTATAAGTGGATTAAAATAAATACATGAAAGCACAAACTAAAAAAAGCATTCTTTTGTTAGCGTTCTTTTACATTTTTCTTGCTAATATTTTCCCATTTATTGAAGATATAGCTGAAGGTTATCACGATTCTATGCATATTGCACAAGAGGGTTTTATTGCCTTTTTATGTGTAGTTGCTATTTATATTATCTGGAAGGAAATAATTGACAATCGCCATAGTGTTAAGTCTTTAGAACAAAGTTTAAAAAAAGTAAAAAAAGATAAAGAAACCTACTCTCAACAAGTACAAGTGTTAAGAGTAGGATTGCTAAAGGTTTTAAACAGTCAATTTGAGCAATGGTCTTTGAGCAAATCCGAACAAGAAGTGGCGTTGTTGTTAATCAAAGGTTTGTCTTTTGAGCAAATTAGTCAAATTAGAGGAACCAAAGAAAAAACCGTACGCCAACAAGCCTCTACCATCTATCAAAAATCTAATTTAGATAGCAGAAGTCATCTTGCTGCTTATTTTTTAGAAGACCTATTTTAATCCCAACTATAACCCCAAGCATTTGGTATAGATACCTCGTCATCATCGTAGTTACCTTTTGATGCCTTTTTATGACAAGCTTCACAATTTGCAATTGAACCAACTTCTGGTTGAATGATGAGCTTCTTTGGTATCTCTGCGTGTTTTCTTTTAATATAAGGTGTTTCTGATATCTGCAAAGGAGATGCATTGTTTGACAAAGAGCGCATAATTTTTCTTGAGCGTTTAAATGAAGAATATTCAGCAGCATTGCTGGTTAAATAATGCATAAGTTGTGCTTCAACGGTTTTATCATCAAATGTAATGTCTTCTTCAAAATGATTCTTTGCTTCCTGTTGTGAGAGCATTTTTTTCCACGACCTAGAAGGCAACAATCCTGGCTGATAAGCAAAATGACAGGCACCACATTCTTCTAAATATAGGGCATTTTTGACTGGAGCAACATCAAGCTCTTTACCAAAGAACGAATTAAAAAAACTTGAAAATCCCTCGTCATCTGCCTGAGTGTAGAGTGAATAAAACGAGCTAATGAATAGCAACATAAGTATTAAATATTTTTTGTACATAATTTTCTCCTAGTTTTGTTTAATAAATTCAATGAAATTCATTTTTTCTTGCGGGCTGCACTCGCGCTTGTAAGTAAATTTACAATTGCGCTTCAACCATTTGTTTATCTTTCTAACGCTAGTTAGTCGTTTTGGATTGACTTTTGCAGATAAAGGCTTGATTCTCTTCTTGGTTTTTATGTGTGCACCGTACTTTTTAAGATTGTTGGTGTGGCAGCTAGCACAGCTTCTATCTACAATAAACTCTTGCGTCCACATTATTTCGGCTTTTTTTGCATCCGCCTTAGTGGTTACTCCCCAAGATTGATATAACTTTTCAAAATTCACTGGCTTAGCATAAGCGTTAACACTACATAACAATATAATTAAAAAATATTTTTTCATGGTTTATCTCCTGTTTGAAAAGGGTGTCGCTTTCCACTTAACATCATCAATGGTAAATTGATGTTGTAAATTTTGCTTGAGTAAACAACGCCGCTGACATGAAAAATAATAGCAAAAAGCATCAGTTGTGATAGGTCATCATGAATGCTTCTCGTTAGAAAGGCTTGCGAGTCTGAAAAATGTTGCGTTAAGGCATAAAAAGCCCCATCTAGTTCAAACAGACCTTGCGCCAGTAAACCGCTAACACTAATCATGATAAGCATTAACAGCATTATTAAGACCATCATACTACCGGCAGGGTTGTGAACCTTAAATGCTATTGGTTTGTTTTGGGTTAGTTTTGAGAGGTAATTGAGAACAGCTTTGGGTGTGTATAGATAATTTTTCCACAACGCATTATGAACGCCCATAAGCCCCCATGCAATTCTACTTATTATTAAACTAATTAGTAAGTAGCCTAATAAAATATGTGAACTATCATCATAATAACCATTCCCAGTTATGAAAAGCATAACAAAAAGAATGACTAAGAGCCAATGAAAGACCCTAACAACAATATCAATATTATTTTGATTTTTGTCTAAACACATACAACACGCCACACTTGTTAATAATTTATATAGATTGTAACAATTGACAATTGACATGTATATTGGACAAATGTCTAGTGGGGGTGTTTTTGATACATATGTCTAAAGAATTAAACATATAGCGATTAATAATTAGAGGCTTATCACAGAAAGCTTTGTGGTTTGTTATTTAGAGTTTCTTGTCGCATGTGTTGGTTTTTTTCTTAGCCACCACCATAGTATTGATAGTTGAAGCAGTAGTAGTGGGATAGTGGAAAGCAGAACGACCCCCCAGCCAAAATTAAATACAAACCAACCTGCTGACAATAAGGCCATAGCTTGCATAGCAAAAATTAAAAAATCATTGACGGATTGTACTTTGAATTTTTCAATATCATGATAAGCCTTTGGCAATAAACTAGTGCCACCAATAAACAGAAAGTTCCAACCTAGCCCTAATAGAATTAGTGCCGCCCAATAATTAGTTAAACTGTGGTTATATCCAATGATAATACAGGCAAAATATAGTATGATACCAATTATCATCATTTTACTAAGCCCAAATAATTTAACAACAATTGGGGTGAATAGAGAAGGTAAAAACATGGCAATAACATGGGATTGAATGACAAGTTTAGTTTGTGCCAATGAAAATCCGTCAATAACATGCATACTTATTGGTGTGGCAGTCATAATATAACTCATAATAACATAACCTACTGCAGCACTAGACACAGCAACAATAAACACAGGCTGCTTGATAATAACGCCCAAGCTTCTGCCTGATTGTTTTTGCTCAGGTTCAGATACATAGTCTGAGCGATAAAACCACAATAATAAGAATGCGACTATAAAACAAATGCTGAGTAATAAAAACGAGCCAACAAAGGCGGTGTCAAGCCAATCTTTTCCCAAGGTTGCAAGCTCTGGACCTAAAAAAGCAGAAACCAAACCCCCAATAAGCACTGCTGAAGTAGCTGTTGCACTGAGGTTTTCATCAACACTTTCAATGGCGGCAAACCTAAACTGATTCATAGTCGCTGCAGTAACGCCAAATAAGAAAGTGGATAGACAAAACAAATAAAATGATTTTAATTCCAAGGCCATGATAGCAAGTGCAATAACAGCAATTGTATAAACACAAACCCCTAAAAAAGTACGCCTTCTACCAATTTTAGACATAATATAAACAACAGGAATAATACTGCTAGCAGTACCCACCGCAATCATTGCCACCGGTAGGGTTGATAAACCAATATTGGGCGCTAAAGATTGACCAATAATACCCCCAAGGAAAATCAAAAAAACCGTCAAAGACATAAATAATGACAAGCTAATCGCCAATAACCAAACATTACGAGGTAGTGAGTACATTTATTTTTTAATTGGTTTTTTCCAGTTTTTTAGCACAGCCTGCTTAGTTCGACTTAGACTGAGTTTACCACCTGGCACATCTTTAGCGATAGTTGAGCCTGCACCAATAGTGGCATTTTTACCGATAGTCACTGGTGCGATGAATTGCGTATCTGAGCCGACAAATACACCGTCTTCAATCGTGGTTTGGTGCTTATTAACACCATCATAATTACAAGTAATCACGCCAGCGCCGATATTAACACCCTCACCCATGATAGTATCGCCCACATAACTTAGGTGGGAGATTTTTGAACCCTTGCCAATAGTGGATTTTTTCACCTCAACAAAGTTGCCAATCTTGGCGCTTTCACCAATATGAGCCTCAGGGCGGATGCGTGCAAATGGTCCGATAGATGCGCCATCGCCAATAATGGCATCTTCAATAACTGAATTAGGCAAGATAACTACATTAGTGCCAATTTTAGCGTTTTTTATTATACAATTCGGTGCAATTGTCGTGTTATCTCCAAGCGAAACATTACCCTCAACCACCACATTAACATCAACTTCACAATCTTGCCCAAAATTAAGCGTTCCTCGGCAATCAAAACGCGCAGGGTCTTTTAGCGTTAAGCCTTGTTGCATAAATTGATTTGCTTGATTTTTCTGAAAGACTCTTTCTAATTCTGCCAATTGCACTTTATCATTCACACCTGCTACCTCACTGTCATTTTCTGCAATGACTGATGCAATTGTTTTACCGTCTTTCACCGCCATTGCAATAATATCGGTCAAATAAAACTCGCCTTGTACATTGTTTGCGTTTAAATTGCCCAAATAAGCTTTTAATAAACCACTATCAAGCACCATAATACCTGTATTGACTTCACAAATCATAAGTTGCTCAGTATTTGCATCTTTTTGCTCAACAATAGCTTGGATTTGATTATCCTTACGAATAATACGACCATAACCTGCTGGATTGTCAAGCATCACCGAAAGGAGTGCCACACCACTTTTTTGTGTTTGAGTGATCAGGTCTTTTAAAGTTGATTGCCGGATAAGTGGCACATCACCATACAACACCAAAGAAATTGAATCATCATTGATATACGGCGTAGCCTGCTGAACCGCATGACCCGTGCCAAGTTGTTCGCTCTGCTCTACCCAGTTAATTGAATCATCATCAAGGGCTTGGCACACCTGCTCACTACCAAAGCCAACCACTACAAACACTTGTGAACAAAGTGCTTGTGCCTGCATCAGCACATGTTCAAGTAAAGTCTTGTCTGATAGGACTTGTAAGACTTTTGGTTTGGTAGAATTCATACGCGTGCCTTTGCCGGCAGCAAGAATGATGGCGTTAATGTTATTCATAATTGTATTTTACTCAACAATGGTATATAATGCTCCCTCTTTAGAGATTTGCATAAATAATAACATGAAAACAGATATCCACCCTAATTACGACACTGTAAAAGTAGTATGTTCATGCGGCAACGCTTTTGAGTCACGCTCAACGATTGGCAAAGAGGAGTTGCACTTAGATGTGTGTTCAAGTTGCCACCCTTTCTACACAGGCAAGCAAAAAATTATGGATAGCGCAGGTCGCGTTGAGAAGTTTAAATCTCGTTACGGTTCGTTCAAGCGATAAACAAACCGCTTCCCCAATAAAAAGCCACAATTTGTGGCTTTTTTTTATACCCGGCTACCAAGCAAAATCGCTATAATTACTAACTCACCATTTACTTACTTAAGACTATGTCATTCGACTACATTAACGCTTTATTAAAAAAACCCACAACACGCACACCAATTTGGGTAATGCGTCAAGCAGGGCGTTATTTACCGGAGTATCGTGCCACTCGAAAACAAGCGGGTGATTTTTTATCGTTGTGCAAAAATCCAGAATTAGCCTGTGAAGTCACGCTACAACCCATTGATAGATTTGACTTAGATGCAGCAATTTTATTCTCTGATATTTTGACCATTCCTGATGCGATGGGCTTAGGCTTGTATTTTTCAGAAGGCGAAGGTCCGAAATTTAAAAACCCGATTCAAAATCTGCAAGATATTGAGAAATTACCAAGTGAGATCAATAACGATTTAACTTATGTTTTTGATGGTGTTTCAACCATTAAAAAAGCACTAAATAACCGTGTGCCCTTGATTGGTTTTAGTGGTAGCCCATGGACTTTGGCAACCTATATGATTGAAGGTGGTAGCAGTAAGACATTTGCCAATACTAAAAAGATGTTGTTTAATGAACCAAAGGCCCTGCATTTACTATTAGACAAATTAGCCCATAGCGTGATTGCCTATCTTAACCAACAAATTTTATCAGGTGCCGATAGCGTAATGATTTTTGACACTTGGGGTGGCGTACTATCCAAGCAAAATTATCTGGATTTTTCACTGGACTATATGGCAAAAATTGTTAAGGGCATCAAAGCCAAGCATCCTAATATTCCGATCACACTGTTCAGTAAGAATGGTGGCAAATATTTAACTTATATTGCCGATACGCTCTGTGATGGTATTGGTATTGACTGGACGGTTGAGCTGTCACAAGCACAACAAGAGGTTGGCAATAAAGTCGCCATTCAAGGCAACCTTGACCCCGCCGTTCTCTACGCCACGCCTGAAATCATTGAGCGAGAAGTGAAAAAAGTGCTATCACAATTCAAAGGCGATACAGGGCATATTTTTAACCTTGGTCACGGTATTACACCTGATGTTGACCCTGAAAATATGAAAGTACTGGTTGATAGTGTGCATAACCTTAGCAAGAGGTAACATTATGAATATACTAGATATTAAGGTTAAGAACTTAGGGAAGCTGAAAGATGGCACAGTAAAGGTTCGCCCTTTAACTGTGCTGACGGGTGAAAATGGCACGGGTAAAAGTTTTTTTACCAAGACTCTGTATTCCGTTTTTAATATTGTTAATAAGAATTTACTTTATATTGAGGCTACTAATAATATTCGAATGAGTAGCCTAGGAATTGATTTTTTTGATAAATCTTTAACGCGCAAAGGCAAAGAAGATAAAAAAAATATCCAATTATTAAAATTAACTCTTAACGAACTTCAATCCCTATTAATGGATATGAAAGATTACTCTATAGGTGCTTATATTCAAACTCGCTCTACTACAACCGATACACAGATTAAAAATTTTAATAGATTTATAGAATACTTAACCAAATTAGAAAAAAAACAAAAAATCAAATCTGTGAGTTACCCTTCTAATATTTTAAGAAAATCTTTAAGCTCTTTAATCCTTAATTCAACAGAAGGAAAGAAAAGATATGTTGAACTATTAGATAATGCTTTAAAAAAAGAATTGCAAGAAAATTTCCAAATAGCCAACATATCAGAACTGGTTTCTTTTGATGAAGAAAAAACAAGCCTATCTGCCGATTATGGACTTAACATATCTTTTGATGCAAAAAATATTATTGATTTTAATTTAGACTCATTTTTTATTGATGATATATCCAAGCTTTCAAGAGTAGTATTTTTTGAGTCTCCTGCCTATTGGAGCGTCAGGGATGCATTGAATAAATCTAAAGAGGTTGAAGAAAAGAATGACTTAACAGGTGTACCAAAATATTTTTATGATTTAGATAAAGCCTTAAACACCAAGTCAACTAACCCGCCATTGGAGATTATTTCAAAATTAGTAACTGAGTTAAAAGCAGAAATTGGTGGGGAATTTATTTTTGAAAATGGTCGCCTGTCTTTTGTTGATGATTCTAACAGAAGCATTGGTAAAAACTTAATTTCTTTTGGCATGACAAATTTAGGCGTGATTCAAACGTTATTAAAAAATAATGTAATAAGTAAAGGCTCGTTTGTCTTTTTTGATGAACCAGAAACAAACCTACACCCAACTTGGCAGGTCTTATTAACCAAAACCTTAATTAAATTGGCAGAAAGTGGCGTTAATGTGGTGATGGCAACGCATAGTTTGGATATGATTAAGGCGTTAGAAGTCCACACTAAAGAAAAAGACGGCGATTTTATTGCGATTAATCATTTCACAAAAGAGGGTGGCTTGTTTGAATTTGACTCTAGTAATATTACTGAAAATTTAATAGAATCAAGAGAAGAATTGTCATCTCCATACAAAGACCTATACACAGAAGACGCAAAGAATGGTTGATTTAACCAACTATTGCAAAACAATTCAGCATGCTAAAAAACACAGAAATAAAGAGATGGCAGATTGTAAAGCGATATTATTTGATATGAATGATGGCGGATTTGTTTCTTCCTTGGATAAAAAATACGGCCAAGCATGCCAAGTTGACTATATTGAAATGATAGAAAATAGGGTTATTTTAATTGAATTGAAAGATTTGAAAGAGCAGTTAAAGAACAAAACATCGAAGGATATATTAAGCAATCTTGGCAAAAAGTACACGAAGTCTATTGAGATTATTCAGAATGCCGTTCCCATTCTCTATTATGTAGTAGTTAAGAATGACACCGAGATTGTTGTTTGGGATAATTTGTTTTCAATTAAAGACATAAAAATAAAGTTTGAAAATACATCTTTCGAAATTTGTGAAACCAATAAAATTTGCGAAAAATTGTCAACATTAAATACCCGATTATGTCAAGAATAAAAAATATCTTTCAAAGCCTAAGAAAACAAGGGCAAAAAGCCTTTATCCCCTTTATTACCGCAGGTGATAGTGGCTTAAACAATACCTTTGAACTCATGCAAACATTAGTTGCCAATGGTGCAGATGTGATTGAGCTCGGTGTGCCGTTTTCAGATCCGATGGCTGATGGCCCTGTCATTGCCAAATCACATGAACGCTCAGTAGCAGACGGTGTGAGTTTGCGTGATGTGTTGACTTTAGTAGAAAAATTCAGACAAACTAATGACACAACTGCAATCGTTTTGATGGGTTATCTCAACCCAATTGAAGTGTTTGGTTACCAAGCATTTGCCGATGTGGCAAGTGAAAGTGGTGTAGATGGCATATTGGTAGTAGATATGCCGCCCGAAGAAGCACAAGATTTAAAAGCGTGTTTGGATGGTGCGGATATTGACTTTATTTTCTTAGTGGCGCCAACCACGACTAACGAGCGCTTAGCAGCTTTAGCCAATATTGCCTCTGGCTTTGTTTATTTTGTTTCACTCAAAGGCGTGACCGGTGCTGGACATCTAAATATTGATATCGTGAATACAAATATGAGTAGAATCCGCCAATTCATCAACTTGCCTATTGGTGTTGGCTTTGGCATTAAAGATGCAGCAACCGCCAAAGTGGTCTCTAAATCAGCAGATGCGGTGATTGTTGGCTCATCATTAGTGTCATTTATTGAAAAATATAATGAGAATAAGGATAAAATGTTAGCAAGTGTTGGCGCGTTGGCAAACGAAATTTCAAGAGCAATTAAGGAGTAACGATGAGTTGGTTAGAAAAAATCCTACCTTCTATTACCAGTGTAGCGAAGAAAAATATTCCAGAGGGCTTGTGGAGAAAGTGCCCCAAGTGTGAAACTACCCTTTATTCAGAAGAGTTAGAAGGGTTGGATTATGTTTGTCCCAAATGCGATTATCACATGCGTATTTCTGCTCGTGTACGCCTCAATAGTTTTTTAGACGAAGATGGGCAAAAAGAAATTGCACCTGATTTGGTTGCAGTTGATCCTTTAAAATTTAAAGACCAAAAGAAATACAAAGAACGCATTATTCAAGCACAAAAAACCACCAATGAAAAAGACGCTTTAGTTGTAAAAAGTGGTACGCTACATGGGATGAGCGTTGTTGTAGCTGCATTTGATTTTAAATTTATGGGTGGCTCAATGGGCTCAGTAGTGGGCGAAAAATTTGTCCGTGCAGCGCAACTTTGTATGGATACTGATGTGCCGCTGGTTTGTTTTTCAGCATCCGGCGGTGCACGCATGCAAGAAGGCTTGTTTTCGCTTATGCAAATGAGCAAAACATCACTGGCACTAAAATTACTCAGCAACAAAAAAATTCCATTTATCTCAATTTTAACCGATCCAACCATGGGTGGTGTGTCTGCCAGCTTTGCCATGCTAGGCGATATTCACATTGCCGAGCCAAATGCACTGATTGGTTTTGCTGGGCCCAGAGTAGTGGAGCAAACAGTGCGAGAGGAGTTGCCACCAGGCTTTCAACGCAGTGAATTCTTACTTGAAAAAGGCGCAATCGATATGATTGTACATCGCAGAGATTTGCGCGACAAAGTACACCAACTGCTACAAGCGCTACATGGCTAAATACAAAATCTTCTACAAGCTCACACACGCAAGTGGTGAATTGGTTAATGCCTCGCTTGACACCCCTTTTGAATTTGAAGTTGGCGATGGGCAACTTGACCCTTGCCTAGAATCTTGCATTAAAGAAGCAAAAGTGGGCAAACTGCAAACCTTCTTGTTAAGTGCCAGTGAGGCCTTTGGTCAAGCTGAGAGCGATGCCATTCAAGTGATGCGTCGCGCTGAGTTCCCTAAGGAGTTAGACATCAAGCTTAATAATGGCGTTGAATTTAAAACACCCACAGGTGATTCTTATGCAGGCTGTATTGATAAAATTGATGGCGACAATATTACCGTAAATTTTAATCACCCCTTGGCAGGTTGTGATGTCTCATTCCAAGTAGAAATACTTGAAAAATCTAAAAGCCCTCAATGAAGGTGCTACTTGCCAATCCACGAGGTTTTTGCGCAGGGGTTGAGCGTGCCATTGAAATCGTTGAGCGTGTATTAGAATTGCATGGTGCGCCTATTTATGTGCGTCATGAAGTAGTGCACAACAAATTTGTAGTAGATAGCCTTAAAACCAAAGGTGCGATTTTTGTTGAAGAAATCGATGAAGTGCCAGCAGGCAAAGTGGTGATTTTTAGCGCACATGGTGTATCAAAGGCAGTGCGCCAACAAGCCAATGAACTCGGTGCAATTATTTATGACGCTACCTGTCCACTGGTCACCAAAGTCCATAAGGAAGTCGTGCGCAAACAAAAACAAAACCATCAAGTCATCTTAATTGGACACGAAGGACACCCAGAAGTAGAAGGCACACTTGGGCAATCAAACCAAAGTGCAAGTGTTACATTGATTGAAACCGTTGCAGATGTAGATAAGTTAAATTTGGACAACAAACAACTTTCTTATACAACACAAACCACCTTATCCATTGACGATACCCAGCAAATTGTTAATGCGCTAAAAGATAGATTTCCTGAGATTAAATCACCGCAAAAAGATGATATTTGCTATGCGACGCAAAACCGACAAGACGCCGTTAAAACACTCATGCAAGATTCTGACATGCTCTTGGTATTAGGCTCTAGCAACTCTAGCAACTCAAATCGCTTGAGAGAAATTGCCGAAAAAATGCAAAAAAACGCTTATTTGATTGACGGTGCAAACGAAATTCAACCAAGTTGGCTAACTGATGTCAATACTATTGGGGTTACAGCAGGCGCATCAGCGCCTGAAATATTGGTACAAGAAGTCATTGATTATTTGCGCGATCACGGTGCAAACGAAGTGATTGAAGTAGGTGGCGTGAAAGAAAGCACACACTTTCCAATACCCGAACAATTAAGAAAGTAAACCGAAACACCTACATAAAAAAAGGAGAAAACAATGTCAAAAACAGCTCTCATTTGTGGCTCTTACGCCTTTGATTCTATTATGGTTTTTCACGACCAATTTAAAAACCATATCTTACCCGACAAGGTACATATGCTGAATGTCTCATTCTTAGTGCCAACCATGCGCAAAGAGTTTGGTGGTTGTGGTGGCAATATCGCTTACAATCTACATTTATTAGGCGCCAACTCCGTGCCAATGGCAACCGTGGGCGAAGACTTTACCCCTTATATGAATTGGATGGAATCTCATCATATGAATACCACGCATATAAAAGTAATTGAGGGCACTTACACAGGTCAAGCCTTTATCACCACTGATATGGATGACAACCAAATTACCGCTTTTCACCCGGGTGCGATGAGCGAGTCGCACCAAAACCAAGTCAGTGATGCTTCTGTGGCTGATATTGGCATCGTCTCACCCGATGGGCGCGATGGTATGATTGAACACGCAAAGCAATTCGCCGATAGCAACATCCCTTTTATCTTTGACCCAGGTCAGGGTATGCCAATGTTCTCAGGCGCAGAACTCACCACCTTTATTGAACAAGCGAACTTCGTAGCAGTCAATGACTATGAATCACAAATGCTACAAGAAAAAACAGGTTTGAATTTGACAACCATCGCTTCAATGGTAGATGCGCTAATCATCACCAAAGGAGGTGAAGGCAGTGAAATTCACACAAATGGCGAAGTGATTAACATTGCCCCAGCAAAAACGCAATCTACACAAGACCCAACAGGTTGTGGCGATGCTTATCGTGCAGGATTGTTATACGGTCTGATGAATAACATGGATTGGAAAACCACCGGACAATTGGCAGGACTGTTAGGTGCTATTAAGGTTGCTCATCTAGGCACACAAAACCATCGGTTTGATTTAACAAAAATTGAACACTTATACCGACAAAACTATGGAACATCTTTATTTTGAGTTATAATTCCCAGCATTAGAGTTTTTACAAAATCAGAATGCCTGATCTTATTTTTAATACAGCGTATTAAGGCAATAATGCCTCATACTAATAGAATAGTTAGGGTGACACATAATACACCTATCACATAAAGGAAAAAGCATGGAAAAATGTTTTGTTATTCAACCATTTGATGAAGATAGATTTGATAAGCGATTTAAAGATATTTTTGAACCAGCTATTAAGGCATCAGAATTAGAACCATATAGAGTAGATGGCGATCCAAGTGTAAGAGTTCCGATTGACAGTATTGAAAAAAACATAAAAGAATCTAAAATATGCTTTGCTGATATAACCTCAGATAACCCCAATGTTTGGTATGAATTGGGATTTGCTTTTGCTAGAGAAAAAGATGTTGTTATGGTTTGTTCGGAAGAACGTAAAGGTAATTTGCCTTTTGATATAGGTCATAGACAAATAATTAAATATAGAACAAGATCGACAAGCGACTATAAAACTTTAGAAACACAAATTACTCAAAAATTAAACGCTTACAAAAATACAAGCAAGTTAGTTGAAAAACTGAACGCCTCTCCTGTAGTTGAAACGAAAGGACTGAAAAGCCATGAAGTCGCAATACTTATCTTAATCGCTGAAAATCAATATACAGATGATGATTTTATAGCAATTTATAATTTAAAAGATGAAATGAAAAAATCAGGTTTCACTAATATTGCAACAAATGTTGGTGTGAAAGTCTTGAAAAAAGGCAACCTAATTGAAATATCTACAGAAATAGACGAATGGCACAATAACGAAAAATTCTCAGTTTGTAAATTAACTGAATATGGCAACAATTGGATAATAGATAATCAAGATAAGTTGGTATTTAACAAAGATAATAGCACCGCAGATGATGATATTCCATTTTAAAAAATACCCTAACAATTCATTCCAGCCGACCGCTTACGCGTCGGCTGAATTCAAACGTTATGTGTAAGAAAATTATTTAAATAAAGGATGTTTTATGAATAGAGAGAATATCAACAAAAAACTAACCAATGTACAGGTAATAGATTTTCGTGAGCATTTAAAAGCAAGTGAAAAGTATGTAGATGTTGAAATAATAAGTGCTGATGATTTCGTTTGGAAGGGTTCTATTCCGTACTATTATCGTAGAACAGGTCTATTTATAGAGACAGAATCAGATCTAATAGCATATCTAAAAAAATAAAAGATTTTTTTTCACGATCAAACATTGAGTTATTTCAAAAGGAGGAACAAAAAAGATGGAACAATGAAATGTCAGGAAAGAAAACAACAAAAGAATTTTTTGATAAGTTGTTAAACTTAAAATGGAATAGTGTTGAGCAAGATTTTCCAGCTAATCCTAATTGGGCAAGGAGAATACAAGATATTAAGGAATTTGGGTACACATTAGCAACTCATACAAATATGAGAATAAATAGCACTAATTCAAATGGAACTCATATTTTACTTTTACCAATTCCTAAAGGTGGCGGGACTGGGTACGAAATAATGAGTACATCATTTAAAAATAAAGCAATAAAGGCATTAAACTCAATAAATGCTTTTGAATTAAGTTCAGCCAATAAACACGGTTTAATGCCAGACCACAAATTCCCAGAGATCAGGTGGGATGAGAATACAAAACAAGAAAATGAATCTTTGTCAAAAGAGGAAATAAAAGCAAAATTTCAATTACTAGACAACCAACGTAATTTACAAAAAAGAGAAATCTGTAGGAAATGTTTTCAGACAAACAGACGAGGAGTAATTTTTGGTATCAAGTATTTTTGTGATGGCAGGATAGAATGGGATGATAATATTCCAAAAATTGGCAAAGAAGCTGAAAAAGGGTGTATTGGTTGTGCTTGGTATGATATTCAAAAATGGAGGGATAGTTTAAATGAACTTCTGATGTTACAGGAGGGCAACTAATGAAATTTGGCAGTGTATGTTCAGGAATAGAAGCCGCAAGTGTTGCATTACAGCCATTGGGCTATAACGCTGTTTGGTTTTCAGAAACAGCTGATTTTCCTTCAAGGTTATTAAAAGAAAAATACCCATTAGTCTCAAATTATGGTGATATGTGTAATCTTCCAGAGTTAATAAAATCTGAAAAGATACTCTCTCCTGATGTCTTATGTGGAGGAACTCCATGCCAAGCATTCTCCTTAGCAGGATGGAAACAAGGTTTAGATGATAGTAGAGGACAATTAACCTTAAAATTCATAGAAATTGCTGACGCTATAGACGATAAACGCAAGAATCAAGGAAAAGAACCCTCTATAATTCTATGGGAAAATGTAGAAGGGGTGCTTAAAGATAAAACAAATGCTTTTGGGGTGTTTATTGCAGGTTTAGCGGGGTTAAATAAAGAAATTTCTATAAAAAAATGGAGTCCAGCGGGTGTTCTGTACGGTACTACAAGAAATATTGCGTGGCGTGTACTTGATGCAAAATATTTTGGACTTCCACAACAAAGAAAAAGGTTATTTGTTGTGGCTACTGACAAAAAACAAGACCCAGCAGCCATATTGTTTGAAAAAAGCAAATATTCTGAAAAATTGTTTAACTATAAACAACTATATACCAATAATATAAAGAAACAGAGGGTTGCTTTATCCCCAATTGGTGACAATCAAGCACAAGGTTTTGTCAAAATTAAAAATATTCAAAAAAATAAAATCGAAGTATTTCGCGAATATACTGACTGTCTATATACTGCGTATGGGACAAAATGGAACGGAAATGCAGCAGCGTATAATGGATCTCTTTACATTTCACAAAATGATAGAGTAAGAAGGTTTACTCCAATGGAGTGTGAAAAACTCATGGGCTTCCCTGAAAATTATACAAATATCCCAAAAAATAGAGATACAAATAGGTATCAATCTTTAGGCAATTCATGGGCAATTCCTGTGATTAGTTGGATAGGTAAAAGTATTATTGACAATAAAAACACTCTTCTTGAAAAGATTAAAATTCAGCCAGTTTTATCAAACGAACAATTTGAACTAATTCAATTTAACGATGACTTTATACAAGTTGATGCGGATAATTATATAAATACTTCTCTAACTTCAAATAACCCTATTAAAGGTGATTTATTTTCAGTAATTCAAATTTCTGCACGAGAAAAATTTTACTTAAGTACAAAAGGTTCTGAAGGTATATTGCGTCGAAAAAATGAAAGAGGCATAAAAATGAATGATAGATTAGAATTATTGTTCACTATAAATGGTGGTGCAAATGCTGAGGAATATAAAGGGAAAACACATAACGGGACTGTTGAAAATAAAAACCCAAAAAACAACCAAAAAACACCATATTTATAGTAAAATACTATTAATATCAATAACTTAAAAAAATAATGACCACTCAAACAGAAATCATCAACCTAGAAGACTTAGTTCCAACCAACCACCTCTATCGTAAATTCACCAAACTTATTGATTTAGACAAAATAACCAATAAGCACTTAACCACAATTGCTGGTAATAGTAATTACAAAGGCTACGGTATCAACACCCTATTTAAAACATTGTTATTACAACATCTAGAAGATATTAGCGACAGAGCGTTAGAAAGATTCTTACAAGAAAATACCGCTGCCAAATGGTTTTGTAATTTCGCTTTAAGCGATAAAACGCCAACTTATAGTATCTTTTCAAAGATGCGAACAAAAATAGGCACACATCTTTTATCCAAAATTTTTAACGAAGTTAAAAATATACTTAAATCCAAAGGCTATCTAAATGAAGTCTTTACCTTTATTGACGCTTCTCATTTAGTCGCAAAAGCCAACCTTTGGCAAGCGCGAGATTTAGCCATTGCTAATAAATTAGAAAAACTCAACAACACAACGCTACCAAAGGTGGCTTATGACCAACAAGCAAAGTTTGGCGCCAAAGGTAAAAATAAATTCTGGTATGGTTTTAAAAAACACATTAGTGTGGATATGCAATCAGGGTTAATCAACAAAGTTGCATTAACCCCTGCTAACATCACAGATGCCAAAGGTTTAAAACATGTACTACCA
>NZ_UEXF01000007.1:121412-129967 GCF_900127505.1 thiotrophic endosymbiont of Bathymodiolus puteoserpentis (Logatchev)
AAGAATAAGATAAAAACCTGTGGTGAAGTTTATGCCGATAGTGCTTATGCTAACAAGAAAAACGATGAAAAACTTGGTAAACAAAATAACAAAGTTCTACACAGGGCTTACAGAAATACACCACTTACAGACAGACAAAAACAAGAGAATAAACAACGATCATCCATTCGCTATATTGTTGAACGCACTTTTGGCTTACTCAAACTACATCATGGATTAGCCAAGGCAAGATACCTTGGATTAGAAAGAAACAAAACTAGAGCGCAACTTATTGCTATGATTCACAATCTTAAAACTGGGATGAATATTTTTTAAACAAATGCGAAGTCTAGGGGATTGTTACGCCCAATGAGTGGGAGAGGACTAAAAATAGGGAAACAAAGCAATAAACAGCTGGGAAAATAAGGTTTTTTTGGACTTTATGAAAAAATACAGGTAGTTTTGAAAATATTTTTGAAAAAATCTAAAATTAGGGTGGAGAATTATGAGTTATGCAAAAGTCTCTCTAAAATACTCAAGTTGCCAAAAAACCTAAGTCAATTCCTATTTAACTTATTTCACTAATAAATTAACCAAGACTTGACAAGCTTAAATTTTAACAATATAATAAAAAAAATTTAACATAAAAGCAAAATTCAAATATGAATCCAACATCTTTTAACACAAACTTTATTCGCATTCCCCTATTAAGCATAGCCCTCATTACCTTAACCACAAATGTTACTTTAGCCAAAGAAAATGGTAAAGAATTATTCAATACACTGTGTCTTAGCTGTCATACAATCAATTCAAACAAAGGAATAACCAAAATTGCTCCGCCTATATTTGCAGTAATTAAACATGTGAAATCTGCGTATCCTCAAAGAGAAGACTTCGTGCAACAAATTATTGACTGGGTGGAATACCCTGATAAAGATGTATCTCTAATGCGAGGAGCAATAAAGAAATTTGGATTAATGCCTCAATTACCCTATAAACGAGAAGAGGTTAAAAAAGTAGCTGAATTTCTGTATGATGAAAAATCTACATTACCAACATGGTATAAAAAACATTATGAAGAAAAACATGGGCAGAACAAGGCTAAATAAAGCCTCTATACTTTATATCGAATCATCCCACAACCCACTGCTAAATTCAGGCGTTAGGTCTCTAAAGTTTTTAGCAAACTTTCAATCAACTCAATTCGCTTGATATTATCAGGCATTTCTTGCTTAAAGATGAGTTGGTTTTGCCCTTTGAGCTGATAACGCTTGGGTTGTGTTTGTACTAAAGTAATAATCTTTATCGGCTCAATATTGATTTTGTCTGAAAAAACAATGTGGGCTTTGTCGTCATAAATTGAAACTTTATCAATACCAATTTTTTCACAGGAAAGTTTAAGTTGGGTGGCAGAAAATAGGTTTTTAGTGGCATCTGGCAACAAGCCAAAACGATCAATCATCTCAATAGTCAAGTCTTTGAGTTCGTTGTTGTCTTTGCCGTTGGCGATGCGTTTATATAAAACAAGACGCTCGTGCACATCGCCAAGATAGGTGTCAGGAATGATACAAGGGATGCCTGTATCAATGTCAACTTCATGATTAATAGGGTCGTTTATATTGATTTTTTTGCCCACGCGCATAGCATCAACCGTGCGTTTCAGTAGGTCGTGATAAAGGTTAAAGCCAATTTCGCTAATCTTGCCTGATTGGTTGTCACCGAGCAAATCACCTGCGCCACGAATCTCTAAGTCATGATTAGCAAGCATAAATCCAGCGCCCAACTCTTCCAAAGACTCAACTGCTTCTAGGCGTTTTTTAGCATTGTCACTCAGTGACTGGTGGGATTTTATGACCAAATAAGCATAAGCCCTATGATGTGACCTACCGACCCGCCCACGCAACTGGTGCAATTGTGCCAAACCAAAATTTTGTGCATTGTTAATAATAATGGTATTGGCATTTGGAATATCAATACCAGTCTCAATGATGGTAGTGCAAACCAAAATCTGAAAACGACCGTGGTAAAAATCACTCATAATTTGCTCTAATTCACGACTTGGCATTTGCCCATGAGCAATACGAATGTGTGCGTTTTTCATCAATGATTTAAGGTTTTCTGCCATATTGTCAATGGTATCAATATCGTTGTGTAAAACAAATATTTGACCACCACGATGCATCTCTCGAGAGCAAGCCTCTTTAATCGTATCATCGTCCCACTCTTTAACAAAGGTTTGAATCGCGCTGCGCCCTTGTGGTGGTGTGGCAATAATTGACAATTCTCTGAGCGAGCCAAGCGCCATGTTCAATGTGCGTGGAATTGGGGTGGCAGTCATAGTCAAAATATCGCTGCGTCCACGCATTTTTTTCAGTGATTCTTTTTGCTTAACGCCAAATCGGTGCTCTTCATCAATAATCACCAAGCCCAGTTGTTTGTATTTGATGCTACCTTGAATCAGTTTGTGGGTACCAATGACGATATCACAAGTACCATCAAGTAGTTTTTGCTTGATTTGCGTTTGTTCTTTAGTGCTTTGAAAGCGTGATAGAGCTTTGATTTCAATAGGGTGGTTAATAAACCTATCTTTGAAAGAGGCGTAATGCTGGTTGGCAAGTAATGTGGTCGGCACCAAAATGGCAACTTGCTTGCCAGCTTCAATTGCTAAGAATGCAGCGCGCATGGCAATCTCTGTTTTGCCGAAGCCCACATCGCCACACACCAATCTGTCCATTGGCTTATGCGATTGCATATCCGCCAACACTTCGCCCATGGTTTTGAGCTGGTCAGGGGTTTCCTCAAAAGGAAAACTGGCAACAAAAGAGCCGTAAGCATCATTGGGTTCAGGAAAAGCAAAACCCCTTTGAGACTCGCGTTTAGCATAGATCTCTAATAATTCAGCAGCAATGTCATGGAGGGCTTCATGTGCTTTTTGCTTGGCTTTGGTCCATTGGTTAGCGCCGAGTTTGTGTAGGGGTGCGGTCTCTGGTGATGCCCCAGAATAACGAGAAATCAAATTCAGCGAAGTCATTGGCACCATCAGTTTTGAACCTTTGGCATATTCCAACATTAGGAAGTCTTGCGTTAAACCATCAAAAGTTTGTGTTTTTAACCCCAAATATCGACCCACACCATAGCTTTCATGCACAATCGGGTCGCCAATCTGGATTTCCACCAAAGATTTAATCGCCTCATCAAAATCCTTGTGCTTAGCGCGCCTACGCCTTTGCTGTTTAACCACATCAGCGCCGAACAAATTAACTTCGGTAATAATGGCAATATCTTGGGTTAGCAAGCCCTCGCTAAGCTCATCATTGGTAATACAAAGTTTTTTATCACTGCTGAGAAAATCTTGCCAACCCTCAACTGGGTTCGGCTTGAGTTCATGACTGATAAGCAAGTCACCAAGTACGCTTTTTCGCCCTTCAGATGCACAAACAATCAAAATTTTGCCGCTGAATTTTTTCTCAAAAACAAGAAATTTATTTAGCGGTACTTTGTTTTGTGCATTGATATTTAATGATGGTAATAATTGACTAGCAAAATTCAAATGGTCTAATTTTTCTTCATTTTTTGAACTGCTCATCAACAATTGTTGCCGTTGTTTGATTTGACTAAACAATTGCTGTTTCTCAATAAAAACTTGCTCCACAGGCAACGGCAGCCTGTCAAAATTCTCACTGGCTTGCTGGTATCGGCTGTTGATCTCATCATAAGTTAATGCCACCAATGAGTTGAAACCTTCGCTAGTGGCAATAATGCTATCACTGGGTAGATAGTCAAATAAGGTATTGGTATGCGTAAAAAATAACGAAAGATAAAATTCGATACCACTTGGCAGGCGCGACTCAGTAACTTCATCATAAATAAAACCGCTGGTATTGTCAAAAGCCTTTTGGTAGTTTTCTTTAAAAATCTCAATACTATTTTTATCAGTGGCAAACTCTCTAGCGGGTAATAAAAAAACCTCTTTCGTTGTTTCAGTAGAGCGTTGTGTTGAAACATCAAACAGGCGAATAGATTCAATTTCTTGGTCAAACAAATCCAAGCGACAAGGCAACTTTGCACCCATCGGATAGATATCTATCAAGGAGCCTTTTACGCTAAACTCGCCATGTTCCATTACCTTCATTACTCGGTTGTAACCAATTTTAAGTAAGCGCTGGGCAAAAGTTTGTAGCTCTAGCATGGCACCAACTTTCAAACTAAAACTATACGCTTTGCTAAACTCCAACGGACATAATTGCTGTGTTAACGATTCTAATGTGGTAATAACAATACCACGCTTAAGGCTAGGTAATTTTGATAGGGTGTTGAGTCGACTTGAGGTAATGTCTGGGTGCGGGGAAAAATGATCAAAAGCCAACACCTCCCAATTATCAAATCTAAGAATGTCCAAACCAGTATTATAAAAATGTAATGACTTAAGCAACTGGTCAAAATGACTGATATCGTTTGCCACCACCAAAATAACATTATCTTGTGTTTTGGCAAATTCAATCAATGCCAAAGCCTGTGCACTGCCGTAGAGCGAGCCCCAATAGAATTTTTGTCCAGACTTAAAAGGGGTTATTCCTTGAGGGTAAAGATATTGCATACAAAAGGCGTTAGTCTTTTAAATCGGTACTTTGACTTAAAACATCAATGCCTTGATTTTCAAGCATTTTGATGAGTTGAATCAGTGGCAAACCAATTAGCGTATTAGGATCACTATCCTCTATACACTCTACAAGGCTAATACCAAGCGCCTCGGATTTAAAGCTACCTGCACAGTTATATGGCTTTTCTTTTTGCAGATAATACTCGATTTGCTTAGCACTCAATACTTTAAACACAATCTTAGATTTTTCAACAACTGTGTCTATTGTATCTGTATGTGTATCTAAAAGTGCCAAACTTGTAAGAAATGTAACGGTATTTCCAGAGCTTTTCTCAAGTTGCTTAACGGCATTTTCGTGTGAGTGTGGCTTGGTTAAAATCTTATCGCCGAGCGTTGCCACTTGGTCTGAAGCAATAATAAACCCACTGCGAGTTTTTGCCACCTCAAATGCTTTTTCCTGTGCCAATCTAAACACCAACTGTTCGGGCGTTTCGTTAACTTTTCTGGACTCGTCAATATCTGGCGACACAACATCAAAGTCCAAGCCTAATTTATTAAGCAATTCTTTTCTAAAAGGGGACGAAGAGGCAAGAATTAATGACACAAATGGCAAAGGTATTTGTAAAATAGAAATCATTTTACTTTATTTGGGTTTGCTTTATGCGTTTATCAATTATTGTGGCCATGGACGACAATCAGCTTATTGGCAAAGACAATGCCTTACCTTGGCGCTTGCCTGCTGATTTAGCATATTTTAAAAAAACTACCACCGGTAAAACGGTACTAATGGGGCGCAAAACTTATGAATCTATTGGCTTCCCACTGCCGAATCGTCGCAATATAATAGTAAGTCGCAATACTAACTTTCATGCCAAAGGCTGCGAAGTGATTAACAACATTACTGCCGCATTAGAATTGGCGAAAGATGACGGCGAGGTGATGATAATGGGTGGCGCATCCTTCTACGAACAAATACTACCAAATGTTAATAGACTCTACATCACCCAAATTGAAGGTAAATTTGAAGGTGATGCCCACTTCCCTGAGTTTGATCGAGGTGACTTTGTTGAAACTTTTAGGGAGTCCCACATGCCAGATGAGAAAAACCCACACACCCATCACTTTAGTATTTTAGACAGAAAATAGCGCTTTTAATGTTTAACAACCCCTAGGAGTTACTGTTTTTAGCAACATATCTAAGCCAAAAATACCCAAACAGCCCTGCAAATAATGATGCTGTTAAAATGCCGATTTTTGCTTGAAATATAGAATCAGGATTGCCTAAAAACGCCAACTCTGCTACAAAAATAGACATGGTGAATCCAATGCCACCTAAAAAAGAAACACCAAATATTTGACTCATACTGCTACCTTGAGGCAGGACGGCTATTTTAAGTTTGACAGCCACCCACACAACACCAAAAATACCCAGCACTTTCCCAGCAACAAGTCCCACAATAATTCCTATTGATATGGGCTGCACAATGGTGTCAACAATAAGATCAAAATCAATGGCAATACCTGCATTCGCAAGTGCAAATAAAGGGATGATAATTAAAGCAATCGGCAGGTGTAAACCACGCTCTAATCTACCAGCTGGCGTCCCCGTATCGCTAATTCTATCTGTAATATTTGCTAAAATAGCCTTTTGTTTTTCATGCATACCATGATCAACACACAACGGATATTTCTCATATTCGTTTAATAATCTTTTTATATGCTTAACAAAGCTTAACGGCGCCTGTTTTGGTTTTGAAGGAATTGCTAAAGCCCCAATAACGCCTGCAATAGTTGCATGCACACCAGATTCAAGCATAAAAAACCACATAAATATGGAAACCGCAAAATACGGAAAAACAGCATGTATGCCAAATCTGTTCAATGCAACCAAGACTAAAAATGACATACCTGCTATCGCCAAAGGCAACAAGTGTATTTGGTCGGTATAAAAGACAGCAATCACCAGTACAGCACCCAAATCATCTACAATGGCCAATGCCACTAAAAATGTAACCAGTGCTATCGGCACTCTTTTACCCAATAACACCAAAGCACTAATTGCAAATGCGATGTCTGTTGCCATTGGCACCCCCCAGCCATTAGCGCCATCTGTGCCGGCATTGATACTAAAAAATATTAATGCTGGAAAAACCATGCCACCAATAGCAGCTAAAATAGGCAAAATAGCCACCTTAATATTTGACAATTCTCCCGCTAATATTTCTCTTTTTATCTCCAGCCCGATAAGAAAAAAGAAAATAGCCATTAAACCATCGTTAATCCAATGATGAATGGTGTGTGACAATGTCCAGTCGCCGACATTAAGTGCTATTTCCGTATGGAAAAAATACGCATAAGCCTCAGCCAAGGGAGAATTAGCAAGTATCAACGCCAACACCGTCATAAACATCAAAACAATACCTGTGGTTGTTTGTGCATGCAAGAAATGTTCAAATGGTGTTGAAACTTTTTTAAAGGCTTTTTCCCAGGGTGCGTATAGCTTCATTGTCAATCCTATTGTTTTTCAATTATTTTAAGATTATATCACTATCATCAATACAGCTCAATACAGAGACCCCCTTAAAAGGTATTAAAAATATAATGGCGAAACAAAATGGTGCCGACGGCGAGAGTCGAACTCGCACAAGCGTAGCCCACTACCCCCTCAAGGTAGCGTGTCTACCAATTCCACCACGTCGGCAAAAATAGTTAGTGTTACTTAGGAATATCGTTTGTTTTAGTCTCAATTGATGGCGTATCATTTGTTTTGGCCTTAATTGATGGCGTGTCATTTATTTTAGTGTCAATTGATGGTGTGTCAATTGACGGCACCGGATCAATAATCACTTGGTCCATCACACTCTCAGATTTTTCCTCTGTACTTATCGGTGTGGCAAGATATGCCAAAGTCAAACTGGTGATAAAAAAACCAACAGCAATGCTGACAGTTAATTTATACATAAATGAATTTGCGCCACGTGCACCAAACACGGAACCTGAAGCGCCAGCACCAAAAGCAGCACCTGCATCGGCACCCTTACCATGCTGCATTAAGATAAGTGCGATTAGACCAAACGCCAACAACATATGAATAATTAAAACAACTTGAAATGACATAATAATTAACCCACCTTACAAATACGCAAAAAATCATCAGACTTTAATGATGCCCCGCCAATCAAACCACCGTCAATATCTTCACAGGCAATTAACTCGTCTGCATTACCAGAATTCATACTACCACCATAAAGAATAGGTGTTGATTGCGCTATATCCGCATCACTTTGTGCCAAAATCTCACGAATATAGGCATGTGTGTCTTGCGCCTGTTGTGGTGTTGCAGTAACGCCTGTGCCAATCGCCCAAACTGGCTCGTAAGCAATAATAATATTTTTGAAAGCCTCAATACCAACACGCTTAATCACGGCATTAATTTGTCTTGCCACCACGGTTTCTGTATCGCCAGCTTCCCTTTCTTCTAATAATTCACCAATACAAAATAGTGGTGTCAGCCCATTGTCCAGTGCAACTTGTACTTTTTCAGCAACCATCTCATCACTCTCGCCGTATAGGCTTCTACGCTCTGAATGTCCAACAATAACATACTCAGAGCCAAAATCTTTAAGCATATCTGCACTCACTTCACCTGTAAAAGCACCTGAGGCATTAACATTGAGATCTTGTGCACCTATCTTTAGTTGTGAGTGCGCTACTAAAGCCTCAACCTGACACAAGTAAGGATAAGGCACACAGACAATAACTTCTGATTTAACATCTGGCATACCTTCAAGAACACCCAACACCAATGTGTTAACTGTCTCTTTTGAGGCGTTCATTTTCCAGTTACCTACTACGATTGTTTGACGCATAATACTTATCTAATATAGAAATTGAGCAATGTTACTCTAATTAGACACAAAAATCAATCAGTGCTTAGATTTTGAACCAAAATAAAGCGCCAAGGAAACCATTAAAA
>NZ_UEXF01000008.1:0-5763 GCF_900127505.1 thiotrophic endosymbiont of Bathymodiolus puteoserpentis (Logatchev)
TGCTTAGTTTCAATGTCCTGACAGACATACAACAATTCCAATGCACTTAGATGCGTATCTACTTCGCACACAGCATTAATATAATCTGGCTGCTTTGAGCCATCAATCGGCTTGGATTGATACAAACTCGACAAGGCTACCACCTTTACATCTTGCACACTATTTAATGCAATCAACGCATCTTTAATCTGTTGTTTAGGGTTATTAAGGTTTGAACCCAGTCCGATATAGGCTAACATTAGTTTCCTTGTTGAATGGTTTTAGCAAAATTAGTGCGGTATCCTACTGCTAAAATAATATCTAACAAATAATAAACAATAGGTTTGTCAGAATTTACAATATGCATTTTTTGCATATTGCTTTTTTCATCAACTTCTTTATCAAACAATATTTTCTTAATATGCCTTAAAATAACAGACTGATCTTTGTCAAAAATATTAACAATATCTTTCTGAGATGCCCGAACAGTTTCTACATTTGAATCTAATTTTAACTCAATCGCTCCATTTTTAGCTTGATAAATTACCAGGTTTTTAGTCATTCAAAGTCCAATAATCCTATTTTGGTGTTATTATTCAATTTTTCCAAACTTTGCCATTCTTTTTTATAATACTTATTGTTAAGTTTTTTACCATCAGCGCTAAAGCTTTTTAGGGTGACTCTTTTAATATCGTTATAGGCTGTAATTGGTATCAAATTGTATTGCACGTTGGTAACAACATTTTTATTGTAAATAGCTTTATAACCTTGTATAGAAAGATTGTCTTTTGTTGGTAATTTTTCAGTTAAATGTGCTTTAAACTTTCGTTCACCATTTTCAGTAAAAGCAATGCCAATAATTTCATCTTTTTTGATTAACAATAACTGGGGTAGTTTGTCATTTGTTTTTATATTAAAACCATTCTGATATTCTTTATCTAATTTACGAGACAATAAAACAGGAACATCGAATTTATTAATATGCCCATTATCATAACATTGCAATAAATAACCTTGTTGATATTCTTCGCCAATAGCCAAGCTAAAGTCTGCATCTTCTTTCTCATTTTTAGAAACGATATAATTGCCTGATTGATAAAGATTTAAAAAAAGTGTTTTTGTTGCTTTATTCTCACTTTGTTTGAAAATAGATAACTGCTCGGACTCTATATTTTTAATCTGTTCTTCTTGTGTAAATTTCTGTTGTATAGAATGGTTGGATAACACATCCCAAAGTTGAGCGGTTGCTTGATGTTTATCATTAATATAGTGTGAATAAAGAATACGAAAAAATTGCCAGCCAGCCCGTTCTAATATTTCTTGACGCTGCATATCTTTCTCATATTGCTCATCACCATGCCAATAATCACCATCACACTCAATAGCAATTTTTGTGCCATCTGCACAAAACACGACTAAATCAATTGTATATTTTGCTACCTTATGCGCAGGTTCTACATTGTAACTTTTATTGATAATATCATTATAAACCTCCACTTCAAACCAACTTCTAAAAGGTTCAGGTGGTTTAGGTTCTTCACCATACATTGGTTTTGGATTAGGTACAGGGATTAACCGACGCTGCTGAGATTCTGGCGTATCGTAAGTAACAATATAGTTTAAAAGTTTATGACGAAAATCATTACAGTTGGTTAAATCTTCTAATTGCACCGAATGAAAAAGCCATAATTGATCTTTAGCCCGACTTGCGGCGACATTAAAGCGTCTTTTATCTTTATCTGTTGTCAGTGCCCTCCTATCATGATTAGGGGCTGTTACTAAACTCAGAAAGATAACATCTCGCTCATCACCTTGAAATGAAGCAGGACTACCAACCATTATTTTTCTTTCTTGGTAGTCTTTACTGTCAATTTGTTCTAGCAATAAATTATGAATAATATCTTGTTGAGCATTGCCTTGTAAAACAATAACACCAATGGTTTTACCTTCATATTGCTCATCTTGGATAATATTGGCAATTTCATTAACAATAACCTCTGCTTCAGGCTTATTGTTAATATTACTACCTCTCCCCTCTGTATAACCTGTATCACAAAATGTATTTTTTAGTGGATCAAGGCGCTTTTTAGAATAAGTCCTAAGTGGGTAAAGTGGAGTATGAGAAGCGTAGCACAATTGATTGGAAAATTCAATAATTTCAGGCATACAACGAAAATGCTCACGCAAAGTGATTTTATCAAAATAGACCTTTGCACGGTCGAAAAAACTACCGTCTACACCATAAAACTTCCTATTAGGTATATCTTCTAAATATTTATCAATAGCGTTGTCAACCTCTTGTTCATTAACGCCAATATATTCTGGTGCAGTTTGTTGATCATCACCAACAATAATAATTTTCTTAGTTAAATACAACAACAACATTGCATCAACACCTAATTGACTAGCCTCATCCACAATAATATAATCATACATCTCTTGCTGTGGGGTAATGGTATCTGCTAACTGTTGTAATGGCATAATCCAACAGGGAATAACATCTTTACACTCTTGCATTTTTTGTTTAGCAATTTTTCGCCACTTCTGTGTGCGTTTACTTTCTGTTTTACTGATATTACTGACTGCTTTTGCCCAAAGATTTAACTCAGTTTTTAACGACCTATCTTGAAGTTTGTCAACCGTGTATTTCCATGCTTTATCCGCACCAATATCGGTAATTAATTTTTGTGCTTTGGCTTTATTATCTTTGATACTTTCTTCTAAAACACTTATTGCACCCTTTTGGGATAATGGTTGCACCTCATTTTGAGCATGTTTAAAGTAAAATGCATCTTGTAAGTCTGTGAAAGTAATTGTATCGCCAGAAAGAATTCTTTCGATTGTATTGGGTATTTTTTCACTTAATTGTTGCCAAATTTCCTTAAATTGGTTTTTCTGCTCCACCTTGTCATAGATATTCTGATAGTGCTCACGCCATTCTTGTTTTGTAAAATCAATTTCTTTATACTTGCTTACCAAATCTTGATTTAATTTTAATTTATGCAATGAGACAACATCTTGATAAAATAATAATTTTTTCTCATATTCATTCTCAAAATCAGAATTACACATTTTTTTTAATTTATCAAATGTTTGCTTCAATTCTATATCTTTGACAACCTGTTCAAATTCTCCCATGGTATCGCAGTCGCTATCATTCACTTTAACTGCTTCAATAAAATAGAGTTTTTCTTTTATTTCTTTGGATAAGAACATCTTTCCAATAGAAAAACCAACACCATCTAGCCTATTACCATTAGTCAAATACTTAAGCAATATTTCTGCGTGATTTTTTAGGATATTAAGGTCTTTATTAGGATAGGTAATTGTAATATCATCCAATTCTTTTAATATCTCTAATGCTGGTAACTTTTTAATTAAATCCTCTAACACTTGAATATCATATTCTGCCAAAGATAAATCACCACACTTTTCTATTAATTGATGATATTTTTTAATTTCATCTAGTGTTGGTAATTTTTTTAAATCTAAAACAGTATCAAAATCCAATAATGGGTAAGTTTCGTTAAATTTAATAAATTCATTGAATTGATGCTCTAAATTACTATTGCCACAATCCTTATATTTATCTTGATACCACTCAAATTTTTGCTCATCAGCCTTTAATTGCTCCAATACATCAACCAACATACCTTTGTATTTAGGGTTGTTAATTTTTTCAGTTCCTTGTCTAACAATTTCTTTATATTTGTTGGTAGTTTTAGCAATATTTCTTTTAACTTGATCCAATTTATTTGTTTTATCAATATAATTGAAATTCTCTGATTTATTTTTAATCGCTTCAACGCTACTACTTAAATCATCCTTAGAGGCTTGGTCGCTACCCCAATAATTAACCACAAGACTTTTGTATTCATCAGGCAATTTATCTTTTAACACCTCTAAAGCGCGCTTAGTTTGTGCAGTTACCAATACTTTATTACCTGTTGCAAGCAAATGGCAAATTAAATTAGCAATGGTATGTGATTTTCCTGTTCCAGGCGGTCCTTGCACTACAAGAGCATCATGGTATTTTATTTTATCAAGTATTTCTTCTTGTTCTTGATTGGCAGAATATGGAAAATAAATAGTTTCTGGTGGTGTTGTGTTGTTTGAAGTTCTATTTTCATTATCTTGACTATTTTGACCAAGCAGGTAATCAATAAGTTTTATTTTTTTTGGCTGCTCTTGCTTTTCTAAAGTTTTTACAACCTCTTCATATGCTTTGCTAAGTTTGCTGGTATTTTTCTTTCTTAGAATTAGTGCTGGAGCATAAGAAATACTTGTGTAGTTAGTTGTTTTAGGTTCAGATATTTGATCATGATATTGCTCTACGCCAATACCATCTGAAAAGTTTCTAACAATCTTGTTTGCACTCTCTCTATCTAATAAATCTATATCATCATTCTGTTCATTAATAATCTTCTGTTCAAAAATT
The DNA here is from genome assembly GCF_900127505.1 of thiotrophic endosymbiont of Bathymodiolus puteoserpentis (Logatchev). Lineage (NCBI taxonomy): Bacteria > Pseudomonadati > Pseudomonadota > Gammaproteobacteria > thiotrophic endosymbiont of Bathymodiolus puteoserpentis (Logatchev). Next base: position 4,418 of record NZ_UEXF01000008.1, read on the forward strand.
TTCTTAGCCTCCTGAATGCTATTATTATCAAACTCTTTTAAAATAAAGTCATCTTCAACTTCTGGATTCTCATCGCTTATCTTAACTGTGATAGTGGCATTACTGTATTCAATATCGGCAATTTGAATGATAAGATGGCGATAATATTTTTGAGTATCGTTATTTTGTTGGTGGTTGAATAAACCAACAGCAATAATTAATTCATGAGTTTCGCTATTATTTTTTAATTCTTCATAAAATTTAAAAAATTGTTGATAAAGTTTAAATAGTTTTGTGTATTTAATTAATTTCTTGTCATATCTTGCTTTTTGTTGTTGATATTCTTGATGTTTTACTTGATATTGTGACAAGTCACCTGTCCAGTGGTTGTCGATATAGTTATTTAATTTTTCTTTCAGTTCTGGCTTGTCATCCAAAAATAGAGTTACTTCATTATGCTCTATTTCTGTTTTTATAATAGGATCATTATCTTCATTGTATAAATCTTCAAGCCAGTTGATTAACTCCTTGGGTGTTTCTATCTGTGGTTTTATAGGTTCTTGTGGTTCTTCTGGCTTTTTAAGTTTTAACCAAAAATCTTTTTTATCATCTATTTTAACAGTGTTGTAGAAAAAATCATTATTAGGAATAGCATCAAGAAAAACATAATCATATTGCTTAATATCCCTGATTACTTTATTGCGTAATTTAGCAAATTCTTTTAAATACTTAAATAGTTGTAAATATTGCTTCATCATGTTTTATTACCCAACCCAATTCTCAGTTTTTAGCCCTTGGACACGCTCAAAATCCTTAAGATTATTACTAACCAGTGTGGCGTCTAAACTGCGTGCATGAGCGGCAATCCAAAGATCGTTATTGCCAATAATATCACCTTGCTTAGATAATTTTGCACGAATATCGCCATAATGCTTGGCAACATTGCTATCAATGGGAATAATATGGATATTTTGCGTGAATTTATCCAAACTTATTTTTGATTTAGCAAAATTATTACCTTTACTAATACCGTAAAATAATTCACCGTAAGTAATAATAGAGATACTTATTTGGCGATAATCCAACTCATGAAATTTTTTCAATACATTTTGCGGGCTTTGATTGATAATATAAATACAAATATTGGTGTCCAAAATATAACTATTCATCAAAATTTTCTCTTTCTATTGGCGGTGTATCGTCCCTCTCAAAATCCTTGAAAGCATCATGCAATTCACCTAATGCATAAAATGCGTCTGCTAAATTGGGTTTAATAGGTTTAATTGTCAGGTTTCACCACGTTATTCCCTACTTTCAAAAACCACACTCCGAAACATATCAGGCTTTCTGATAAACAAATCAGGCTT
>NZ_UEXF01000009.1:0-995 GCF_900127505.1 thiotrophic endosymbiont of Bathymodiolus puteoserpentis (Logatchev)
TTAGTAATCAAGCCAACACATGGACGCAAAGAGTACAAAATGTTGTCGCCTCTTATGTGGTTGGTGGCGTTGCCGCTGAGTTAGGTGGTGGTAAATTTGCTAATGGTGGGATGAGTGCGGCGTTTAGTAGGATGTTTAATGATACTTTAACACTAGGTATTTCATATAAGGCGCCCGTTTGGATACAAAAAGCACTAGGGTTGAATGTGATTGCACAAGGTTTTGGTGTTGGTTTTGCTTTATCATATCCAGGATTTAGTGGTGGTAAATTTGATTTTGGTGTGTATGGAAAAACTGCATTAGGGGGGGAGGGTATCGGCATTGGTAAGATATCTACTGATTTTGCTTGGCAGACTGGATCTGTTTCTGACATCAAAGGTACAGGTGGAGAAATGAATGTTCATTATGGGAATATAGGTGGGTCAATAACTACTGGCAATAACGGTAATATTGATGGCTTTGGTTTTAGTTTAGGCTATGGTTACAATGCAAGCGCTGCTGCAACTATGAATGGAAACTGTTCTATCAGAAATTGGGGTTGTGGAAATTAATATGATTTATACAACATTGTTTTTTATTTTAATTGTAACAACATCGTTTTCAGCAATCTTGTTTTTTTGGCATGCATGTTTTATGTTTCTAGAAATTAAATTAGAGAAAAAATTAAAAGCTCATTTACTGGCATCTATCTTAATATTTTTACCAGATCTGTTTACAAAAAAAGGTAATTATCATCGTATAAAATTTTTACGATACATATCAATTTTTTTGGTGTGCTTCTTTTTGTTGTTTGTTTTAAGTTATAAAACCCCAACAATTTAAGACAACAAATTAAGATTTTTTATTTCGAACGAGTTAAACTTAACCCAACAATTCGGAGTAAAAAATTATGAGGAAATAATTAGGGTCAGTGTGCAATTTATTAAACAATCCATCCAACCAGCCTGATGAAATCCGTAACCTAGAATATGAATATGACCTAATGGACAATGTCA
>NZ_UEXF01000010.1:0-2587 GCF_900127505.1 thiotrophic endosymbiont of Bathymodiolus puteoserpentis (Logatchev)
TTGGCTGAGGGTTTGTTTTGTGGTTTTCGTGGTGCTTCAAGAGTGCTGGACTGTTGTTGGGGCTTTGTGTCTGTTGGGGCTTTGTTGTCTTGTAAAAGTTCTTCGTTAAGAATAGTTTTTTCTTGATGCTCAGAATCAATGTTGTTACGGATTTTAATTTTAATTTTTACAGATTCGTTATTGAATGCTTTCTTAAAATCTTTAACTAGGTTTGCACCCCAAGTGCCAGAAGTAGCACTACAGCAATTCAATAGTAAAACACTGGCAAGTTTTGCATAGGAGTTATTTCGAATTGACTCTTCTAATCCTTTTATGCCTTGTGCCATCAGTTTGCCGTCTTTGCCTGCTAGTATTTCAGTGCCATACTTATCTTTATGCCCATGCCCCTGAATACGCAGTATGGGTCAAAAACAAAGACAAGTCAATGAAGAGCCCAGCCTTGTTTATCGGTCAAAAAACTGCCATGGAAAAATTATTTGGAGACAAAATCAGTTTACTGCCAAAATCTTTATTAGATCTAGATCCCCCCACTAAATACGAAAGCCATATTGTTATTCAAAAATCAGACGACGAAATTGCCGATATTGTAAGAAAGGAGCAAGTCGAAAAATTACACAAAAAACACAACAAAGAAGATGTTCTCGTTATTAAAAAAATGCAAAATGGAGAACCCATAGTTCTTCAAGGAAATATCCAAAATGTGGAGGGCGAATACAAAGTCCATATCATAGGGCGTGGGCATAAAGATAAACATGGCACTGAAAAACTAGCAGGCGAAGACGGTAACCAGATAGCACAAGGTCTAAAAGTATTAGAAGAATCAATTCAAGATAACTTCTATGCAAAACTTACCAATGTCTTATTATTGAATTGCTGTGGTGCTGCTTCTGGCATTTGGGGTGCAAACCTAGTTAAAGATTTTAAGAAAGCATTCAATAACGAATCTGTAAAAATTAAAATTAAAATCCGTAACAACATTGATTCTGAGCATCAAGAAAAAACTGTTCTTAATGAAAAACTTTCACAAGACAAAGCTCCAATAGACACAAAGCCCCAACAGCAGCCTGGCATACCCAAAAACACCTNTATTGAATTGCTGTGGTGCTGCTTCTGGCATTTGGGGTGCAAACCTAGTTAAAGATTTTAAGAAAGCATTCAATAACGAATCTGTAAAAATTAAAATTAAAATCCGTAACAACATTGATTCTGAGCATCAAGAAAAAACTGTTCTTAATGAAAAACTTTCACAAGACAAAGCTCCAATAGACACAAAGCCCCAACAGCAGCCTGGCATACCCAAAAACACCTCCTCAACAAAACAAAACACACAAGACCTCACTCCACCCCACAACCTCGCCCACCCAAAATCCAAATACGATTCCAGCCTAATCATTCAAATGGCAAACGACGAAACCGCCAACAACATGCAACAAAAAATAACAAAAAGACAAAATGCACGCCACAACCCCAAAAAAGTCGTTGTTGTCAAAAAAAATAACGGCAAACTAGAGGTTATCCAAGGTCAAGTAAGCGATTTAACAGGCAATTTGAAAGTCCAAGTAATAGGGCACGGCAAGCAAGTAGAAGGCGTCAACACATTAGAAGGTCGCGATAGTAAAGGGGTAGTAGGCATTATCAAGAAATTCCTCCCACAAACAGTGGAATCGGCCAAACTCTTCTTACTGAGTTGTTATAGCGGTCGTTGCCTCAATGGGCAATTAAGCTTGGCTCAGGAGGTGCAAACATTGTTTGGCAAACTTTTTGATGTCGTAGGTTACGAAGGCAGAGTCAATGTTGATAAGAGTGGCAATCCAAAAATTGTAGGTGATGATGAACCTGGCATGGCACCTGAAAACAATACCGATGTATTAGAACAAGCATTCAAAGATTCAAAAGCATTACTTGATGATCAAGTGGATGAGTTAACAAAGCTTAAAGAAAAAGAACAACAGGCATTAGCCAATATAGAGCCAGAAACACTAGCAGAAAAAGTCACAAGAGACGAAGTATTGCAAATAACAAAAGAACTAGAACCAGCACAAGAAGAACTAAGACAAGCACAAGAGAAAGAAGAAGCGGCAAATAAAAAAATACAAAACAACCATAAAGAATATCAAGAATTAAAACAAACGGCAAACGATCTAACACAAACAATCCAAGCAGCAGAAGAAGAGAAAGCACAAGTAGCAGAAGAAGTGAAACAAAAACAAGGCGCAAATGAAACAGCGAAAAATGCAAAAGATAAATCAGACAAAGAAGCAAGCAGACTAAACAGATTGCATAGAACAAAGATAAATAAGAAAACGACAAAAAAAGCAAACACAGGTGCAAGCGCAGATGAGTTAGAAGTTTTATCCAGCAAACTTAAAGCGGCACGAGATGTAGTAAAGATTGACAGACAAAATGCAGCAGGCACAGAAAAAGAATTTAATGAAGCAAATGAGAAATTACAAAAAATAACAGCAACAGTTGATAACGAAAATAAAAACTTGGATCAAGTTAATAAAAAAATACAACAAAAACAAGTAGAGAAACAACAAGCAGAACATGAACAAGAATCGGCATACCAAGTAGTATTAGATAAGAC
>NZ_UEXF01000010.1:6514-39574 GCF_900127505.1 thiotrophic endosymbiont of Bathymodiolus puteoserpentis (Logatchev)
GACCTTGGTGCGCTCAGATATTGAGAAAGGAATAACACCCAAGCAAGAGAATCCTAAAACGCCTAGCATAAAGGATAATGAAAAAATATTGAGTTGGATTTCAATGTTAAAACTTTTAGCGTCTGATATGGAAGAGCTGCACAATTCTTTTAAAAGTAGAAACAGTATCATCTATCAAGTGCCTTCGCTTAATAGTTGGCGTGATGATATAACCAATGATTATAACCGTTTTAGCAAAAGACATCTAGGGTATACGCGGCAACTAGACGAAGATGCAAGTCTGTTTAATAAAATTTTGGATGAAGACAAGAGAAAACAAGAAATTTCACATATGTATGGGGGATTTCGTGAACAAACACAGGGCCTTAAGAAAATATGGAACGAAATGAGAGAAAAGATAGGGATTTATGAAGCGATGTTAAAGAAACAAGATAAAGTGGTTAGAAATAGAGGGGCGAAGAGAAAGTAAATACAATGGAAGACTTTTGTGGTGTTTGAGCTGTTAGTTTAGGGTATACAGGACATCAAGCAAAAGCATTGCTTACGCAATATTCTGATAAAACAAATAAACTGTATCAACAGCCTCTCTGTTAAAATAAACAGTTATTAAACAGAGAAGACAACATGAAAAAAACTATCAAATTAATGGCATTAACTTTCATCATTATCGGGCTTTCTGCTTGTGGCAGAACGGGCGAATTAGAAAAAGTTAAGTCTTCATCTGTTACATCTGTTACATCTGTTGTAACGCATATTGCATAAAAACACTTGGGATTTTCTTACCAAAATCAAATACTGCACGCTGAATCTGTTGCTATAACAGATTTAATGGCAGTTTACGGCTCACCACTTTATGTGTATTCTCGCATGGATATTGAGAATAATTGGCGTGAGTTTGATCAAGCATTTGGCGACCATCCGCACTTAGTTTGCTACGCTGTTAAGGCAAATTCTAACCTAGCAGTTTTAAATGTATTGGCAAAATTAGGCAGCGGATTTGATATTGTTTCTATTGGTGAGTTAGAGCGTGTGCTTGTAGCGGGTGGTAAGGCAGGCAAGTGTGTATTCTCAGGTGTAGCAAAAACCAAAATAGAAATCGAGCGAGCACTCGAAGTGGGTGTGCGTTGTTTTAATGTAGAGTCTGCTTCTGAGCTTAGTAGAATAGAATCAGTCGCACGCTCCGTTGGCAAGCAAGCACCGATTTCTATTCGCGTTAATCCTAATGTGGATGCCAAAACCCATCCTTATATTTCAACGGGGCTTAAAGAAAATAAATTCGGTGTTGATATGGGTAATGCGATTGATTTGTATCAACAAGCACAAGATTCTAAATATCTCAATGTACAAGGCCTAGATTGCCATATTGGCTCACAAATTACCGAAGTATCTCCATTTTTAGACGCACTTGACAAAGTTTTGGTATTGCTCAAACAGTTAAAAGACAAAGGTATTGATATCACTCATCTAGACTTAGGCGGCGGTATCGGTATTGACTATGAAGGCGAACAAACGATTGATATTCAAAATTATATTGATGTAATGATCAGCAAAGTAGAAAATATTGAGATAATTTTGGAGCCTGGTAGAGCAATTGTGGGAAATGCAGGTATTTTTATGACCAAAGTTGAATTTTTAAAGCAAAATTCAGAGCACTCATTTGCCATTGTTGATGGTGCCATGAATGATTTATTGCGCCCCAGTTTTTACAACGCCTATCACCAAGTCTTGCCCATCAACAAAAACGCCAAAGGCACCCAAGCCCACTGGGATTTAGTCGGCCCCATCTGTGAAACTGGTGATTTCCTTGCCAAAAACCGAGCCCTATCCCTCAGCGAAGGTGATTATTTGGCGTTAATGTCAGCAGGTGCCTACGGCTTCACCATGAGCTCTAACTACAACACCCGCCCCCGTGTGGCGGAAGTGATGGTCTCAGGTACAAACCACCAACTGGTTCGACAGCGAGAAAGTGTGCAAGATTTGTTTGCACAGGAGCGATTGTATGAGTGAGAAAGATATTATCAAAATGACGCTTGAGGAGTTGCAGGCAGAACTTGACAAGATTAAGGATAGTGACAATCATACTAGAAAAATTGAAATTTGCACTCAAATTATCGAACTTGATCCAAAAGATGGCTTGGCTTTTAGTAGTCGTGGTGTTGCTTATGACAACTTAAGTGAGTACCAAAAAACCATTAAGGATTACGACCGAGCTATTGCCCTTAAACCACAATATGCTGAGGCTTTTTATAATCGTGGTGTTGCTTATAACAGCTTAGATGAGTACCAAAAAGCCATTAAGGATTACGACCAAGCTATTGCCCTTAAACCACAATATGCTGAGGCTTTTGGTAATCGTGGTAATACTTATGACGACTTAGGCAAGCACCAAAAAGCCATTCAGGATTACGACCAAGTTATTGCTCTTGACCCAAAAAATGCTAAGGCTTTTTATAATCGTGGTAATGTTTATATTAACTTAGGCGAGTATCAAAAAGCCATTGAGGATTATGACCAAGCTATTGTCCTTAACCCAAGATATGATGGGACTTTTCATAATCGTGGCGTTGCTTATACCAATTTAGGCGAGTATCAAAAAGCCATTGAGGATTATGACCAAGCTATTGTCCTTAACCCAAAAGATGCTAAGGCTTTTCGTAATCGTGGCGTTGCTTATACCAATTTAGGCGAGTATCAAAAAGCCATTGAGGATTATGACCAAGCTATTACCCTTAACCCACAATATGCTCGGGCTTTTTATAATCGTGGCGCTACTTACAGAAAGCTAGGAAAAAAAGAAAAGGCGATTGAAGATTTTAAAAAGGCACAAGAGTTAGACCCTGGTATTGTTATAGAAGAAGCAGAAAAAACGCAAGCAAGTAACAAAAAAGCGCAAGATTTTCAAGAAATCTTAGAAACCTTAGAAACGAAACATCAAGAGGAAGAAAATAACTGGTTTAAATGGAGCAAATATGCAATTAAAGTAACTTCAGTTTTGATAGTGTTAGTGATTATTTTGATTGCCTATGGTGTTTTCAAAAGTAGCGATACTTATATTATTTATGTTTTTTCTTCTGTTGTCACACTTGCCATTATTCGCCAATACACCAACGCCAAATCATTACGCATTGAGGCAAGCAACCGTGTGGCCATGGCAAAAATGTTCGAACGAGTGAGAAATGAAAATAGAGCATACCAACAAGAATTTTTACCCAAGTTAACAGATGCCATTGTGTATTCCACCACCCAAACAAAAAACAATACCGATGGATTGATAGAAAAAATAACAAATATATTGGAAAAACTTAAAAAATGAATAAACTAACCAACAATCAAAAAAAATTCTTACGCTCTCGTGGGCATGCACTCAAACCTATTGTAATGGTTGGACAACACGGCTTGAGTGAGTCGGTGCTGGCAGAGTTAGAATCAACCATGACCAAACATGAGTTGTTAAAAATCAAAATTCGTGCAGATGATAAGCACGATAGGCAAACAATGATTGATGAGATTGTTAGCATCACTCAGGCGCATTTAATACAGGTGATTGGCAATATAATGGTGATTTATCGTGCCTTTAATGAAGAGCCACAAATTATCCTTCCACGCAAATAATACACCTATGAAAATTGCCATTAGCGCTGCGGAAGTCTCAGGTGATTTAATCGGTTCTAAGTTGGTGAGTGCGTTACAAGCGCAGGACAACAATATTCAAATACAAGGCCTAGTAGGTGACAAAATGCTTGAAGCTGGATGCGCGCAGTTGTGGGACCAAAAGCGTGTGAATGTGATGGGCTTTAGCGAAGTGTTGAAAAAACTGCCTGCGCTATTACGCCTTAGAAGCACGATTATTCGTTACTTTTCTGCCAACAAGCCTGATGTTTTTATTGGCGTGGACAGTCCTGATTTTAATTTTGTGATTGAGAAAAAACTCAAACAACGAGGTGTTAAAACACTACATTTTATCTCCCCTTCAGTATGGGCTTGGCGTCAAAGTCGTATTAAAAAAATCAAAAAATCAACCGACTTGGTGTTGTGTTTATTTCCATTTGAAGTGGATTTTTATCAACAGCACAATCAACGCGCTGTGTTTGTCGGGCACCCATTGGCTGAAACGCTACAGCCAAGAATCAATTACCAAAGCAGTAAAAACATTTTATTAATGCCGGGCTCTCGTGAGAGTGAAATTACCAGATTATTGCCTGAAATGTTGACAGCGGCAGCGCTTATGACGGAGCAAGACCCAGAGTTAAAATTCCACTTAGCATTGGCAAATGATGAGCTGCTTGCGTGGGTGACGCCACTTGCTAAAACTGCAAATGTGCGTATTTCTACGAGTGATGCACATCAGCGTGCTGTCCAGTCAGATTTAGTGTTGGTGGCTTCTGGCACCGCTGCTTTGGAATTGGCGCTGTTGGGTGTGCCGATGGTGGTGGTGTATAAGTTATCAGCGTTTAGTTATTTTATTGCATCAAGATTGGTCAAAATCAAACACATCAGTTTGCCCAATATTATTGCTAATAAAAATCTAGTACCTGAGCTTATTCAAGATGATGCAAATGGGGAAAATATTGCCAAACACGCACTGGAAATTTTAAATAGTGATACAACAATATTAACGCAAGCCTTTAAAAATATCCATCAACAACTCAATCTCAATGCCAGTGAAGAATCAGCACGCATTATTCGTGAATTCGTTAATGAGTAAAATAAACGACATGGTTGCTTTGGCGTTAGATGAAGATATTGGTACGGGGGATGTATCTGCCAGTTTGCTTGATGACAAAATAGTATCCGCACAAATTATTGCCAGAGAACCAGCGGTGATTTGTGGTATCGAATATGCACAAATAGCATTTCTGTCACTTGATAAAAATATTCAACTCAAATGGCATTTAAGTGATGGTGATAGTATTCAAAGAAATCAAGTTTTGTGCACCTTATCAGGCGCTACCAATGGTATTATCAGCGCTGAAAGAGTGGCGCTTAACTTCTTGCAAATGCTAAGTAGTGTTGCAACGCAAACCAAGACTTTGGTAGGTAAGATTGCACATACTAATGCACATCTTCTAGATACAAGAAAAACCATCCCTGGGTTACGACTGGCACAAAAACAAGCGGTTGAGTGTGGCGGTGGTATGAACCATCGTATGGGTTTGTATGATTGTGTGATGCTTAAAGAAAATCATATTATTGCCTCGGGTTCAATCAAGAATGCTGTGCAATTAGCCAAAGAGCAATATCCAAATTTGCCTTTGATTGTTGAAGTAGAAAACTTGACACAACTTAGCGAAACGCTAACCTTGGTAGGCATCACTCGAGTGCTTTGTGATAATTTTTCAATTGCTGATTTGATCCAAGCGGTGGAGTTGACGAATAACGAATTCCCCTTAGAGGCTTCTGGCAATATTGATAAAGATACAATTGTAGCGGTGGCTGAAACTGGTGTTGATTATATTTCTACTGGCTCTATGACCAAAAACATACAAGCTATTGATTTATCATTAAGATTTCTTAATTAATCTGATAACTGGGCTTATCAATTATTTGCCTGAGGCAAAGAAAATAGGAGATAGTAAATCATCTTTGGTGTTGTATTTGAGTGGATTGTCATTTTCATCAAGCACTGAACCCCCAGCATTTTGCAAAATACAAGCACCTGCTGCTGTATCCCATTCGCAGCAAGGGCCAAATCTAGGATAGTAGTCGTAAATCCCCTCGGCAATTTTACAAAATTTCAGCGCACTGCCTAAGCAAGAGAGTTGATGCTCACCAAGTTGTTCAAGATGTGCTTGTAGTTGTTGATTGTGCGCTGAATAGTGTCCAGTTACCACGCGTAGTGGTTGTGTTGCTACGCATACTTTGAGGCGTGTTTTAATGTTGTTATGGATTTGGTAAGCGCTGTTGTCAAAGCCATAATAGTGTGTATGAGTAAGTGGTGCGTAAACCAATCCAAAAATTGCCTGATGATTTTTAATATAGGCAATACAAATGCAAAACTCTCCTGTTTGCTCTATAAAATCTCGTGTCCCGTCCAGTGGGTCAATTAACCAGTATTCCTGCCATTTTGAGCGTTGTTTAAAAGCAATAGCATCAGATTCTTCGGATAAGATTGGGATATTTTGCGTTAGTTGAGATAAGGCGTTAACAATGGATTGGTGTGCATTTTTATCAGCGATAGTGAGAGGTGTTTTATCTGCTTTTAACTCAACTTTAATGTCATTTTTATAATACGACAAAATCTCTTCACCAACATTGGTGGTCAATTCAATTAATTGTGGGAGGATTTTGTCAAATGTCATATGAGTATCATACCTTATGTGTAGCTATATGACTAAGCACACAATAAGTGCACCTTTTAGTAAGAATAAAGGTGCAGTTTGAATGTGGTGGGCCTTCTTGGACTTGAACCAAGGACCAAACGATTATGAGTCGTTTGCTCTAACCAACTGAGCTAAAGGCCCGAAAGGGGTTACTCTAGGAAGCTTGAAAGTTTGTGCGCTCTAGATGGGTGTCTAAGTTTACGCAAGGCTTTGGCTTCAATTTGGCGAATACGCTCACGCGTTACATCAAATTGACGCCCGACTTCTTCTAGTGTGTGGTCGGTATTCATATCAATACCAAAACGCATTTTTAATACTTTTGCCTCTCTAGGTGAGAGGTTGGCAAGTAATTCACCTGTTGTTTCTCTTAGGCTTTCTTTGGTAGTGATGTCCACTGGTGAAGATGCATTGCCATCTTCAATAAAATCACCAATATTAGAATCTTCATCATCACCGACCGGGGTTTCCATTGATAAAGGTTCTTTAGCGATTTTTAAAATCTTAACAATCTTGTATTCTGGTAATTCCATCTCTACTGCTAATTCTTCAGGTGTTGCTTCACGACCATATTTTTGTAACAATTGGCGTTTAACACGGTTAAGTTTGTTGATGGTTTCGATCATATGTACTGGAATACGAATGGTACGAGCCTGATCAGCAATCGAGCGCGTAATTGCTTGACGAATCCACCAAGTTGCATAAGTTGAGAACTTGTAACCACGACGATATTCAAATTTATCAACAGCTTTCATTAAGCCAACATTGCCTTCTTGAATAAGGTCTAAGAATTGTAAACCACGGTTGGCGTATTTTTTAGCAATTGAGATGACCAGACGCAAGTTGGCTTCAATCATTTGTGCTTTGGCTGTTTTAGCACGACGGTCACCACGACGATAAAGCTTATTAAGCGCCTTTAATTCAGCAACAGTCAACTGCATTTCTTCTTCATAGTCTTGAAGGTTTTTTTGTGCGTAGTAAATTTCATCTTTACTGCTGGCTAATTTATCTTTAATTTGACTGTCAAGCGTAGCCTTTTTTAACCAATCAAAATTTGTTTCGTTGTCGGTAAATAATTCAAAGAATTGCGTTCTATCCATACCTGCATATAAACAAGCTTTTTGGATGGATTTTTCTTGTTCTTTGACTTTATCAACACGCCCGCAAATAATTTCTACCATGGTGGTGACTAATTTTGGTGCTAGGCGTAAGTCTGATAAACTTTGTGATAATTTCTTGCGTTCAGACACTGTTTTTTTGTCACGGAAGCCGTGTTTTTCGTTGGTTTTTAGATATTTGTCAGAGCATTTTGAAATGGTGTCAAAACGCAAATATACTTGGTCTTCATCTGGACCCGCATATTCCATTTCTTCCATTTCTTCGTATTCTTCGTCATCATCAAAATCACCAGCGTCAAAAGCTTTTTTCTTTTCTGCAAAGTCTTCTGCGTCACCTTGATAACCAATAATAACATCGGTGATTTTGCATTTACCTTCTTCAAGTCTTTTATGCGCTTTAAAAAATTGTTCAGTGATGACTGGGTAAAGCGTAATTGCTTGCATGATTTCAAATACGCCAGCTTCAATCTCTTTAGCAATACGGATTTCGTCTTCTTGTTCTAATAAATCCACTACACCCATTTCGCGCATATACATTCTAACTGGGTCAGTGGTTCTGCCAAACTCTGAATCTAATGCTGCCAATGCAGCAACTGCGGCTTCTGCAGAAGTTGATTGTGCTTTAGCGCCTGATTCTACAACTAAGGTATCAGCATCAGGAATAGTGTCAGAAACAACAATATCTAACTCTTCTAGAATGGTTTTAATTGGCTCAATTTGATCTTGTGTTAGTAAATCTTTTGGCAGTAAGTCATTGAGCTCAGAATAGGTTAAGTAGCCTTGTTCCTTGCCGAGCATAATGACTTTTTCTAGTGCTTGTTTATGTGCTTTTGTTGTGTTTTTCATGAGTTAATAGATATTGTAACAATCCAAAGGAGCAATTATACCGTCTTATCACTATTTGTCGTCGGTAAAAATTGCACTAATAGATTGTTCTTCGCTAATGCGTTTAATTACTTCTGCAAGTTTCGGTGCAATAGATACAACTCTGATTCTATCGCATTTAACTGCTGCTTCAGTTAAAGGGATGGTATTGGTGGTTACTAATTCATCAAGTTCAGAGTTATTGATATTGTCAATTGCAGGACCAGATAAAACAGCATGCGTTGCGTAAGCCACCACTTTTTTAGCGCCTTTTTCTTTTAAGATGCTGGCAGCTTGACATAGAGTGCCAGCGGTATCAACCATATCGTCAATTAAGATACAAGTTCTGCCATCAACATCACCAATTACATTCATTACTTTTACCATGTTTGGTGCAGGACGACGCTTGTCGATAATAGCAAGGTCAGAATCGTTAATACATTTGGCCGCAGCACGCGCACGCACAACACCGCCAACATCAGGCGACACAACGACTGTGTTTTCATAGTTTTGTGCAAGGATATCATTAACCAAAACCGGTTGAGCATAAATATTGTCAATTGGAATGTCAAAAAATCCTTGGATTTGGTCAGCGTGTAAATCAACCGTTAAAATTCTGTCAACACCAGATGCCTCAATCATTTTTGCAGCCAATTTTGCGGTGATTGGTACACGCGTTAAGCGAGAACGACGGTCTTGTCTGGAATAACCAAAATATGGCACAACGGCAGTAATGCGAGTAGCAGAAGAGCGCTTCAGTGCATCAACTATGACTAACAACTCCATCAAAGTTTCTGCTGGCGAAGGTCCGCAAGTAGGCTGCAAAACGAATACATCGCAACCGCGTACATTTTCCAAGATTTCAACTTGTGACTCACCATCGCTAAATCGCCCTACGAGCGCCTTACCTTGCATAACATTTAGACTTGAGATGATTTCTCCAGAAAGTAATGGGTTGGCATTACCACTAAAAATTTTAATTTTGTCAAGCGACATAGATATTTGTTGTTATCTTAAAAGTGCCTGAATTATACTATGAGACCTTTGCATAATTTATAATTTATTCAGATACTGAATTATGTAATTTTTTCGGCTTTGAAAATATTAAATGTATTTTCATCAAAATGAATGATTAGATCTTGAAATAAATCTTTTATGTCTAATATCTTTTAGTCCTAAAGTTATTATAATGTTGATATTAACCGTCCAAAATTCATGGGTAGTTGAAAAATACTTGTAGTTTTTATATGAGACCTTTGCATAAACAGTTTTTATACCCTGATAAACAAGTTGCCTCGTCAGTGCACAAGGTGCTACAACACAACGAAAGATTTACCTGTCTATAGACCTTGCCCACTAGCGCATTGTTGCAACTTAAGTAACCAGCAACTGAAACACCTTTACTGTGTTTTCTTTATTTAAAGATCATCACCTATAACCTGAACTTCTGCTAGAGACAGATAGTTCTTATCAAGCAACTGGATTCTAACATAGCGACCTTGTTTATCTGGTGCGTCTAATTTAATAGTCTTTTTGGGATTAGGCGCAACATGAAAGTCTTGTTGATAGGTGTGGGTGCTAAAGTCTGCTTTATTAGAGATACTAACCTGGTAGTTGCTTAGTCTATTTGCACAGCAATCAGTGCGGTTGTAGATAATGATTTGATTGATCTTTTTCTTACCGCCTAGATCAACCTGCCACCAAGCACCTTGTTCATCTTTGGTGTGGGTTGTGCTACTATTTAAGAATTCACCATCAGTATTGCCATCTACTGCATAGCCAGCAACAGCGTGGATGCGGTGTGGATATATACTGGATTGTGTGGCAGGTTTTCCAAGCGCTAGATTGTAACCACCAGAGGCATATGCGCCTCCATAACTTGGGTCACCCCATGTCCTGATTGAGCCATCGGGCCTAACAGCAGTAAAGGCAAATTCATTTGAATAAATCTCAATATAACCTTTGTCAGTGGGTATGTTTTTGCGTATATTCTCTATGTTACCCCACGGATTCTCCATGTCACCCCATGTCGTAATTGAACCATCGGCTTTAAGAGCAGCAAAGGCCATACCGGTTGAATAAACCTTGATATAGTCTTTATCAGTGGGTGCGTTGAGTGCGTTTTTGCCTCCACTCTTTGTTTCACCCCATGTCGTAATTGAGCCATCGGCTTTAAGAGCAGCAAAGGCATACTCATTTGAATAAATCTTGGTATAACCTTTGTCGGTGGGTGCGCTTGTGCCTCCAGAAAGTGAGTTACCCCACACTGTGATTGAGCCATCGGCTTTAAGAGCAGCAAAGGCAAATTTATTTGAATAAATCTTGGTATAGCCTTTGTCGGCGGGTGCGCTTTCGCCTCCAGTAAATGGGTCACCCCACGCCTTGATTGAGCCATCAGCTTTAAGGGCAGCAAAGGCATGTTCATTTGAATAAATCTTGGTATAGCCTTTGTTGACGGGTGCATTAACACCTCCAGCATCTGATTCACCCCACGCCTTGATTGATCCATCAGCCTTAAGGACAGCAAAGGCACCAACAGTTGAATAAATCTTGGTATAGCCACTGCCAGCGGGTGCGTTTGAACCTCCATAATCTGAGTTACCCCACACTTTGATTGAGCCATCGTGTGCAAGGGCGGCAAAGGCATATGTATTTGAATAAATCTTGGTATAGCCACTGCCAGCGGGTGCGTTTGCACCTCCATAATCTGAGTTACCCCACACTTTGATTGAGCCATCGTGTGCAAGGGCGGCAAAGGCACTAATAGTTGAATAAATCTTGGTATAGCCTTTGTCAGTGGGTACATTGGATGCGTTTGTGCCTCCATTGTTTAGGCTACCCCATGTTGTAATTGAGCCATCAGCTTTAAGGGCAGCAAATGCATATTCGTTTGAATAAATCTCGGTATAGCCACTGTCAGTGGGTGCTTTTTTACCTACAGAATCTGGATCTATGCCTTCAGAAGATAGACCACCCCATGCTATGATTGAGCCGTCGCTTTTAATGGCGGCAAAGGCCGTCTTATTGGCATAATTTGGCGCATTATAAGATCCATCAAAATCATTATGGGTACTAGAATAATCCACCTTAGCAAAACGCAAAGGATCAATACCCATAACCTGAACTTCTGCTAGAGACAGAGAGTTCTGATCAAGCAACTGGATTCTAACATAGCGACCTTGTTTACCTGATGCGTCTAATTTAATAGCCTTTTTTGGATTAGGCGCAACATGGAAGTCTTGTTGATAAATGTGGGTGCTGAAGTCTGCTTTATTAGAAATACTAACTTGGTAGTTGCTTAGTCTATTTGCACAGCAATCAGTGCGGTTGTAGATAATGATTTGATTGATGTTTTTCTTGCTGCCCAGATCAACCTGCCACCAAGCGCCGTCTTCATATTCGGTATAGGTGGTGCTCTTATTTAAGAAATAGCCATCAGTATTACCATCCACTGCATAGCCAGCAACAGGAACGATAGAGTGGTATAGATATGTACTGGATTGTGTGGCATGTTTTCCAAAGGCCAGATTAATATCACCGACACCAACAGCAATAACAACAGTTGCAGTGTCCTTAGCAAATAAACCAGTTGCTGTTACAACATAAGTTGTTATAACGTAAGTCACTGGATCAGATGTAAAAATTGGCGTTCCAGAGATGGTTCCATTTCTTGCATTAAAGGATAAGCCATTGGAGATAGCAGGAGAAATTGAGTAATAAAAAGCAACATCACCTGTATTAGTGATGGTAACAGGTGTAATGGTAGTTCCAGCAGTAGCATTAACATAATTAGTGCTGATTGTAACACTAAAAGCATTCAAAGAGACTGAAATGATGGCAACTGCAAGGAGTTTAGTTAGTTTGTTTAGTGTATTTGTTGTGTTTTTCATTTTTAAAAAAATAATGATTAAAAAATTTACTATAGCATTTAAAAACAATTTTGTCAAAGTTTTTTTATGCGCCCCAAAAATCCAAAAATAGAGCCACTCATAATCCAAAACTTATTTTCTGACATATCTTCTTAATTTTCATAGTCAGAGTTTTAGGGATTTGTATGAACTGTTGAGGCCTTTGTATAAATCGACTAAAAAAAATCACAAACCTCCTGTATAGCAAGATAATACTCATCTAAAACAACTCTAAAAAACCAATCATGTCTTGAAAAAACATCCAACAAAAACAAGAAAAAAACAGCGTTCATCCATTCGTTATATTGTTGAGAAAACCTTTGGATTGTTAAAGCTTTATTATGATTTAGGTAAAGCAAGACACCTTGGATTAGAGCGCAACAAAACCAGAGCGCACTAGTACGAGGCAGATTTTAAAAATATGCAAAAATTTAGACAACACAACCTAAAAGACTCAGTGTTTTTACAAATCCAACAAAGTAGAAAGTAAAAAGACAAAGTAAAGAAGGGAAATTGGCTGGGCTGGCAGGATTTGAACCTGCGCATGACGGGATCAAAACCCGTTGCCTTACCGCTTGGCGACAGCCCAATTAAGGTTTAACCCATCACAAGGTGGGTTAATTCGGCGAGGTATTGAGCGCAAGTGCTACAAAACCCGACCATTTGCTTGGTAGATTATTAAGGGCTACCAAAGCATCTTTCTCATGCTTAAACTCCACAAAGACACAACTTCCTGTGCCTGTCATTCTCGGCTGGTATAAGTGGTTTTTGGATAATTTTAAATGCGCTAATGCTTCTAAAATTTCGCCTTCCAACTCGATGGCAGCCTCAAGACAATCATTGTGTGGATTGATTAACTCTGAGAAAGGGTGTATTTTCCCTATAGTGGGCGATATTGTCAATGCTTTATGCGAGAAAATTTCTTTGGTTGAGAGTTGTTTGTTAATAGAGACCACTAAAAAGTAGTGTTTTGGCAAGTCCATTGGCGTCAAAATTTCACCTACACCTTCCGCCCAAGCACTATGTCCAGTAATAAAAATCGGCACATCAGCACCCAGTGCTAAGCCAATTTTTGCTAATTTTTGCTTTGAGCATTTTGTGCCCCATAATGCATTGAGTGCGATTAGTGTCGTTGCTGCATTTGAACTACCACCACCCAAGCCACCCCCGGTAGGGATATTTTTCACTACTGAAATATCTGCCCCATCTGTTGTATTCGTTGCTTTTTGTAGTGCTTGTGCTGCTTTGATAATTAAATCTTGTTGTTCTGGTATATCCTCATTACCACTGGTGCGTGCTATGACAGCATCTTGCCTAATGGATATTGTGAGTTCATCGTAATAGTCTAGTAATTGGAAAATGCTTTGTAGATTATGATAGCCATCTTCTCGTTTAGAATTAATGTGCAAAAATAAGTTAATTTTTGCGGGAGATAGCCAAATTTTAGGGATTGTTCTGATTTTCTTCGGCGTGTCTATATAGGCATTTATAAGTTAAATACAGACCAACTTCCCCTGTTTTTTCAAACAAAGTCCCATCTTGTATTAAGTTGATTGTTTGCTCTGTGAGTTTTGGGCGTTTAGCATGGACTAGTGTAAGTTTTTTGTCAAGAATACCAATCATAGTTGAAAGAACCACTCTTGATGCAGTTTTTAAACCATTTCTTTCTAAGAAAACAGACAAAGTTTTTGCTAAAAAGAAAATAATTTTGAATTCATCAATAGACCCCTTGGGCGTCACTGAAAAATCATTTAAATAAGTGTTAATTTCAAATGAAGTTGCAATGAAAATTTCTTCTGAATAAAAACCAATACAACTTTCAAAGTCAGTCTGAATACTTTGTAATGTAGTTGGATTGTGTTGAATACCCGTAATTTCTGTATAACCTTGATAGGCGTAAGGCAAGGTATTGACAAATACCTTTAAAATTCTTTTATAGTGGGGTTTATATATTGTTGTTATGGGGTCAGACACGGAAAAAGCACACTATTTAATTGATAAAAAGTTATCATTTAAATGTTCGCCTTTCTCTAAAGAAACAAGGAATTCTTCATCAAATGAGTTTGAACTTTTGCTGTCTGCTTCAAAATAAAATTTTGGCTTAGACTTTATTTCGATACCATCAATTCTTTCAGCAGACTTTTTTGCAAATTGAATGCTTTTTGGTGTTGGTCGTTCCATTTTCTTTCCTCCCATTGGTTTTTGTATTTCTGTTAAAGCAAATCTTTCCCGCAATTTTACATATAAAACGCTTGATATTGTAACTGATAATTAAAATAAAGATATAAATATTATGAATTTATAATATCAAACATCAATAAATGTCTCTCTGTAATGCTTAAGTTCGTCAATAGAGTCTTTAATATCAAGTAATGCTAAGTGTGCAGATTCCCCTTCTCGAATCATTTTTGCCTCAGGCTTCCAACGCGCCGCTAATTCTTTTAGTGTGGTGACATCAATGTGACGATAATGGAAAAATTGCTCTAATTTAGGCATGTAATTGTAAAGAAATCTTCTATCTTGACAAATAGTGTTGCCACACATTGGCGAGGCATCTGGATTGACATAGGCTTGTAGAAAATCTATCGTTTGTTTTTCAGCTTGTTGCATAGAAACATTACTGTCTTTAATGCGCTGAACTAAGCCAGAATTGGTGTGGTGCTCAGTATTCCATTCATCCATAGCTTCTAAAATCTCATTATTTTGGTGAATGGCAAGTGCTGGACCTTCTGCCAAAATATTAAGGTCTTTATCCGTAACAATCGTGGCAATTTCAATAATGGTGTCTTTTTCTGGCAATAAGCCTGTCATTTCTAAATCAATCCAGATTAAGTTGCTATCTTTATTCATAAATAAGTCCTTTATATTAACAGCCCGTGCTTTCTTTAACAAAGTCGTCTAATTTTTGGTGGGCTGAGCCATCGTTTAAAATTTTTATTGCTTTGTCGATACCTGCTTGTAGTGAATCAGCTACACCTGATACATAAATTGCAGCGCCAGCATTGAGTGCAACGATATTTTTCGCTGCACCCTCTTCACCATCTAGTGCTTTTTGAATGAGTGCCAATGAGCTATTAGCATCTTGTGCTTTGATGTCGTCTAAATTACCTAATGGCAAGCCAAATTCTGTTGGGTTGATGGTATAAGTGGTTACTTTGTTATTTTTGAGTTCAGCAACATAAGTATCATCGGCAATTGAGATTTCATCCAATCCATCTTTAGAATGTACCACCATCACATGCTTAGAGCCTAGGCTTTTGAGCACATTGGCAATCGGTTCAACCAAAGCCTTGTCATAAACACCCATCACTTGATGAGGTGCTTTTGCTGGATTGCTTAGCGGACCTAGGACATTAAAAATAGTGCGCACCGCCAACTCTTTACGAGTATTGACAACATGTTTTATTGCCGAATGGTGTGTGGGTGCAAACATAAAACCAACGCCGATTTTTTCCACGCTTTTACTAATGGCCTCTGGCGTCATATGAAGATTAACGCCCGCTGCTTCCAGCACATCGGCACTACCTGATTTGGAAGAAACACTACGATTACCGTGTTTGGCGACTTGTGCGCCTGCCACTGCAGCTACAAAGGCACAAGCAGTGGAGATATTAAACAACCCCAGGCCATCGCCACCTGTGCCACAGGTATCAACTAAATGCTTGGCATTATTAACCGTTACCGCAGATGCCAGCGAATGCATTACCTTTGCAGCTGCGGTGATTTCATCGGTTGTTTCACCTTTTATCGCCAAGCCCACTAAAAATCCACCATTTTGAGCGCTTGTAGTTTTGCCGGTCATAATATCGCGCATCACCGTGCTCATTTCGTCTTCGCTTAAATCTTGTTTTGCAATGACTGCTTTTATTGCTTCTTGTATATTCATTTCATTAAGTTCTCTATGTCGTTAATTTCTTTTACCAGTGCCTTGGTTAAAACGCTATTACCATTATCCGTAATCAGAACATCATCTTCAATACGAATACCAATATCCCAGTAAACAGGGTTAATTTTATCACTCTTGCGAATATAAATACCAGGTTCAACAGTCGTTACCATGCCTATCTCATATTGACGATGTTGTTTGCCTTGCCGATAACTACCCACATCATGCACATCTAACCCTAGCCAATGCCCTGTGCCATGCATATAAAACTGTGACAAGTCTCCATCTGTTTGTAAAATTCCCAAATCAATTAATCCTTGTTGAATGATTTGCGAGGCAACTTGATGCGCTTTAGTAACTATTTCACCTGGTTTAATACATGCAATAGCAGCAAGTTGTGCATCTAGTACAATCTGATAAATTTGTCGTTGTGCTTTGCTAAATTTGCCATTCACTGGAAAAGTGCGCGTAATATCTGAGGCATAGCCCCCAACTTCACAACCTGCATCAATCAATAACAAATCACCATTATTTAGCACTTGATCGTTTTTAATATAATGCAAGATACACCCGTTCCCCCCACCTGCTACAATCGGTGTGTAAGCGTGTTCGGTGTTATTTTTTCTAAATTCTGCATCAAAAATACTGGCAATCTCGTATTCAAACAAATCTGCTTTGACTTGTTGCATCGCCAACTGATGGGCATGCACGGAAATATCAGCAGCCTTTTGCATTAATGCAATCTCACTATCATCTTTAATCAGACGCATTTCGTGCAGGTGTTCACCGAGCGATTGAGTTTTTACACCATCCAAGCATTGAATAATTTCATCGTCTAACGCACATGGTTTGAAATCATAATACAGCGTTGTTGCCTCTTTTATCAGTTGTGGTAATTGTACTTTTAGTTTGTTGGTAGGATAGGCTTGGTTTGCATTTAAAGTTTGCGCTGCTTTAGCAACACCTAGGCGCTCGCCATCCCAAATTTCTCGTTCTAGATTTTTTTCTTGTAAGAAAATCGTGTAGTAATCTTTTGAAAAAACAGCAACTGCCTCAGGTTCTTTAAAGCCTGTTAAATACCAAAAATCGCTATGTGGGCGAAAAGGAAAATGCACATCGCCATTGCGATATTGCTCTGGATTGGTGCTAATAATCACCAAAGCACCCTCATCAAACTGGCTTAGTAATTTTTCTTGTCTGTTTTTTGGTATCATTTTAAGGATTATAAAGTGAGACCTTGCTTAAATTATGAAAAATGTGCGTTTATATCACAATGCCCCTTTATCTGTTGGCGAGGAATTAACGCTAGATGTGTTTAGTGCACATCATTTAACCAAAGTATTGCGTTTTCCAATAGGGCAAAACATCATCTTGTTTAATGGCGATGGGTTAAATTATAACGCTGAAGTATTGCAAACGAAAAAAAACTGCACCGTCCAAATTTTAGAAAAAACGCAAAACCCTTCTGAATCAAAACTCCATCTCACCTTGGCACAAGGCATTGCTAAAGGTGAGAAGATGGATTTTTTAATACAAAAAGCCGTGGAATTAGGTGTCAATAAAATCATCCCTATTTTGACTGAACACTGCGTGGTTAAACTCAAAGGCGAAAAATTAACCAAACGCCAATCTCATTGGCAAAAAATTGTGATTAGCGCCTGTGAACAATCAGGTCGATCCGTTGTGCCAGAGGTCTTCACGCCTATTAATTTAACAGACTTTTTACAACAACCCACTGTGAACGGCTTTGTCTTACATCACCGCTCCAAACAAACTTTATTAAAAACGGATACAGTCAATCAGGCGACTATTTTAATCGGTCCCGAAGGCGGACTGAGCAAGGCAGAAATCAGCCAAGCCACTCAGGCAGGCTATCAGTCGTTATTATTAGGTACTCGCATACTTAGAACCGAAACCGCTTCACTTGTAGCAATAGCTAATATGCAATTATTATGGGGTAATTAGTACTTTCAAGATAAAAGAATGGTTATAATGGCTTGCTTTAAGTTGAGATTTTTCACATGAAAAAAATACTAAGTTTCATTATAGCGTTGTTGATTGTCTGGGTTGGCAGTTTGTTGTATGCTGGATATCAAACTGAAAAATTGATTAGCCAATATGTCAATCAAATAAACCAAGTTTATCAACAATCTTACCCGAGCGTTGAGTTGGAGTTGAAAAAATTTGATTCTAATTTCTTTGATGCAAAAGCACAATATGCTATTAAGATTAACATTCGTAAATTAGTAGATGAATTAAACTTAGGGTTGGACAAGAATGATGATTTTGTTGGATTTCTTGAGGATGCTTTTAAGACGCCTATTGTCATTGATCAAGATATACAATATGGACCTGTATTTTTTGATGAGGGTTTAGAGTTTGCCATGGCAAAAATTAGCTTTCAAAGTACTTTGAGTAATTTTGTTAAGACGATGGCAAAAGAATTTTTGCCACGCTTTGAGGACAATCAACAAAAAAATAAAGAACAATTAGATGTACTTATTTCAGAGTTAAATCAAGTTTTAGAAAAAGAAGTCGTCATAAATTTTGAGTCTGTTTTACCTTTTTTTTCTAATAAAGTGCACACAAGTGGTGCTATTAGTGAGATTAGCGTTAATAAAGCAGATACAGTATATACGATTGGTCGAATGACATTTGATGATGTAACTAACATACAAGACCTCACTGGACATGGCAACTTTAATATACCAAATATCATATCTAAATATAAAAATGTGCAGATTTTTAAGATACAAGAATTATCAATTTCTCATAATATCAATGAGTTTATTGATGCATTTAATTATTTTGGCGATGTTAAATTTGATATTCAAAAATTGAATTTTAACTCGTCAACAGATGAGGGCGTTAGTTTTGCAGTTGCTTTTAATTTTAAGTCAAGCAGAAACAATAAAATGTCTGATTTGTCTGATGTAGAAATCAATACAACAGTTAAAATATTAAAGTATCCAAAACAGCTTGAAGTCATGCCATTTGATTTACCAAAAACAGTGTTCGCATCTTGGTCATTAAAGGGTGTTGATAATACAAATTTTGCAAATACCACGCAAAAATTTAAACATTATCTTTCTACAATAGATACAGACAATATCAAATTCACAAAAATCCCAGCTCACCTTATTAATGATATTGCTAATGGTCTTGACAAGTCTTTTGTAAAACAAGTGACTAGTCTTAATATTGATTTGGACATTACAACAGTTAAGCAACCAAAAATTAACAACACATTAAATCTTCAACTTATTTATGATTTTGACAAAGGCGATATGATGCAGTTTTTGGCAATGATAAGTAATGACAATCTAAAGAAAGCTGGTGAGTTTGTAAAAGAGAAAGTTATTGTTAATTTGAAAGCCAAGGTGAGCGCTAAAATTTTGGAAAAATTTAAACCAATGTTACAGACGCAAATACAGCAAGGGATGGTGATAGAAAAAAATGGGTTTTATCAAACCAGTGCCAACTATCAAAATAAAAAATTAATGGTGAATGGTAAAGACATGATCGCTATTTTGCAACAATTGATTCTTCCGTTACCACCAGTGCCACCAGTGCCAACAATAAAAGCAAGATAATTTATATTGGGGTAGTTAAAAGCTTTAAGGCAGCTTGAATGGATTCAAGCACATTAGAGAGTTTTTTACGAATGGCAGAGCCAGCCAAACTATGGGCAGAAATTGTGCCCACGACTAATTGTTCACTAACACCGGCCAACAATAATCTAGCTTTGATTTTTTCATTATCCAAGCCCAACTGCGCTAAGACATTTTCTGCTTGAGTTTGACACTGCTCAATATCTGCGAGTCTTTGAACCATTGGATGTGACAGGTAAGCGCCTAATACTTCTAAGGTGCGATACAAAACATGCTCTTGATTAATCTTTTTTAGAATGTGATTGATGGTTTGCAACATGATTTGACCTTGTTCGCTATTGACACATTCTAATTCTTTAATATTGTTATCTAATGCGATTGTATTGTTATTGTTGGGTAAATTGCCTTCCATTCTCTCAATAAAACCCACTAAAAAAGCGGGCTTTCTTTGCCCTTGTTTCCATAATCTATCCTTTGCTTGTGGTGAGATTAAATCCTCTTGTAGTAGTAAGTTAGTGGTGTCGATGAGTTGCGTGGTGTCATCGGTAAAGGGTAGAAATTCTAGTAAATAATCGGCAATTTGTTTGCCAATGGGGTGTTTGATGACAAAATTTCGAGTGAGAAGAAAGCGCCCAATTTCTGCTTGTTGGTCGGTATTGGTTGCGCACCACCAAACTAAATCTAATACTTCATCGTTTAAGTTTTGCGAATTTGCCACTGCGACCACGGCTTCAATATTGCCAATTTTTAATAGTGATTTTAAGTTACTCGATCCCACTTGACCCATTCTTGACCAACGCTTTAAATATGAGGGGTAGCCACCCATAGAACCTAGTATTTGAGAGGCTAAAAGTTTTTGCACCGCTTTAATATATTTAGTGCTATCACCAGATGGATTGAGTGTGATGGTTTGTTCTTTTTTGTTTTCAGTTAAGCCCACGACCGCCAACTTATAAATATCAACACGAATTGCGACACAAGTGGCAATGAGTACATTAAGTCGTAGAGTGTCTTCGGGTGTCAACATCGGTTTTAAGTCTTAGTTTTGGTATTGAAATATCGGTTAAGTTGTGAGAGTGATTGTGATGCCAATGCATCTTTAAAAATCACTACGGATTCTTTGCCAACATTGATAATAATCAAAAAACGAGATTGGTACGAGGGGTAAAACACCGAGAATTGCTGGGTAGAATGGTCATTTTTTTCAACCGTTAATTTGTCTTCGTCTAAAACCATTTTAACAATGGAATTTGGGTGCGTAAGATGTAGCGATTTTGGCAAAAAATAGAACAACCATATGGATAACAAGCTACTTAAAATAACGCTTAACCATAGCGTGTAAAAATAATACCAAATCGCAAATAAACCCAAGCAATAAACGAAAATACTAAGGGTTAAATAAATTTTTGATGCTTGAATTTTGATGTCAAGTTTGTTATGCATTGTCACTCAATTCAAAACCTATTTCTCTAGCACGCTCAAAGGCAGCACGCATGGCGTGAGAGATTATTATTTCAAAATTTTGCTCTTGAAAACTCTCAATTGCTGCTTGTGTGGTGCCATTTTTCGAGGTAACTTTGGCGCGCAGTTCGCGTGCAGAATCAGCACTTTGCTTTGACATCGTGCTAGCACCGAGTGCAGTTTGAATACTGAGTTTTTCAGCGATTTGCTTGTCTAGTCCGAGTGCAACACCAGCATTGGTCATTGATTCAATCATTAAAAAGAAATAAGCAGGACCACTACCTGATAGTGCTGTTACCGCATCAAGCATTGTTTCTTCTTTCACCCAAAAGTATTCACCAACTGAGCCAAGAATTTGTTCAGCCAATTCTTTTTGTTTATCGCTCACAGCATCATTAGCCACCATTCCAGTTGCACCTTTGCCCACCAGTGCGGGTGTATTTGGCATTGTGCGTACAATAGATGCGCCTCCTCCTAGCCAAGCGTTAATATCACGACTTTTTACGCCAGCAGCGATAGAAATCATCAAAGGTCTGTGGCGAGTGTGTATTTTTATTTCCTTGCAAACACTTGACAATATTTGTGGTTTTACTGCCAGTACAACCACATCGCATCCTGTAGCCACTTGCGAGTTATCGGTAAAAACTTCAACACCAAATTCCAACTTTCGTTGTGATAATAGTGTTGTATCAGTGTCGCTGAGTTTGATATTTGACGCCTCAAATCCATTGTTAATCAAGCCAGAAATCAGCGCATGTGCCATATTACCCGCACCAATAAAACCAATTGTTGTTGTCTTTTGCATTAAAATACCTTAAAACTTATTTAGTTGACTATTCTACTTAACAATACAAAAGGAAACATGAAAAAATTTAACCCAAAACTAATTATGATCGATGTTGATGGTACTTTAGTTGATAGTGTGCCAGATTTGGCTTATTGTGTTGATGAATTAATGATAGCAATGGGTAGAGAAAAATGGGGCGAGGCAAAAGTACGCCACTGGGTCGGTAATGGTGTGCCAAAATTGGTAGAGCGTGCTCTTACAGGAGGGTTAGAGGGTGCGGTTAATCAAGATGATTACGACAAAGCCTACCCGATTTTTTTGGATTTATACGCCAAAAATACCTCAGGTCGTTCATCGCTATATCCGGGTGTGAGAGAAGGATTAGATTATATGAAAGCACAAGGTTACACCTTGGGTTGTGTGACTAACAAGGCTGAACAATTTACCCTGCCAATTTTAAAAGACTTAGGTATTTTTGATGAGTTTGGTATTGTTATTTCTGGCGACACTTTAGCCAAGAAAAAACCAGACCCATTGCCATTGCTTCATGCTGCAAAATTCTTTGGCGTTAACCCAACAGATGCAATGATGTTGGGCGATTCAATCAGTGATGTTAAGGCATCACGCGCGGCAGGTTTTAAGGTTATTTGTATGTCTTATGGTTACAATCATGGTGATGATATTCGTGATGCCAATCCTGATTTAGTGATTGATTCAATGGCTGAGCTTAAAAATTATTTATGAGGAAGGCAAGGCTTTCACCACTTTTCTTAATGTAGTTATATGGATACATTTGACCAACAATATATTTGGCATCCTTATACCAAAGCTCCTAATCCAATAAAATCGCATCAAGTGCTATCAGCTGAGGGTGTTTATCTGAATTTGGATAATGGCAAGCGTGTGATTGATGGTATGAGTTCGTGGTGGTCGGCGATTCATGGTTACAATCACCCTGTGTTGAATACAGCTATCACTCAGCAATTGGCAAAAATGTCGCATGTGATGTTTGGCGGTTTAACGCATCAAAGTGCCATTGATTTGGCAAAAATCTTAGTAGAAGTCACGCCTGATAATTTAACCAAAGTTTTTTTTACTGATTCAGGCTCAGTGGCTGTAGAATCCGCACTAAAAATGGCGTTGCAATATTGGCATAATAAGGGTGAGAAAAACAAACAAAAATTTATTACCATACGCGCGGGTTACCATGGCGATACATTCGGGGCAATGAGTGTGTGCGACCCTGAAAATGGCATGCATCATTTGTTCTCAGGTGTATTGCCAAAGCATTATTTTGTTAAAAGCCCATCTATCGTGTCAATGGAGGAGGCATTAGTCGATTTGGAAGTAGCATTAAAGCAAAATTCTGATTCCATTGCAGCTATGATTTTAGAGCCTGTGGTGCAGGGTGCAGGCGGAATGCGGATTTATAATCCACAATACTTAACTAAGGCAAAGGTGCTCTGTGAGCAGTATAAAGTATTATTTATTTTGGATGAAATTGCCACAGGCTTTGGTAGAACAGGCGAATTATTTGCTATGGATTATGTAGATTGTGAGCCTGATATTTTGTGCTTAGGCAAGGCGCTCACAGGCGGCTATATGACACTTGCTGCCACACTCACTAGTGATAAAATTTCAAGTGCAGTTGGTACACTCATGCACGGACCCACCTTTATGGCAAACCCACTCGCCTGCGCTGTAGCAAATGCCAGTATTAATTTATTGCTTAATTCACCATGGCAGGATAATATCGCCCGCATAGAAAAACATTTTTATAGCGAATTATTACCACTCAAAAACAACAACAAAGTGGCTGATGTGCGAATTCTAGGCGCTATCGGTGTGGTAGAAATGGTGGATGACATTGATGTGGAAAAAACCCAAAACCAACTGATTGAAAACGGCGTTTGGCTTAGGCCATATGGAAAGCTACTTTACACCATGCCACCATTTAACATAACGGATGATGAATTATTGACAATCACTAATGCTATTAAAGTTGTCATTTAACAAGCAGTTTATTCAATAGGGTCTACATCTAAATACCAGCGCACTTTGTTTTTAAGGGTGAGTGTGCTGGTGTGTTGGTTAAGCGTGGCGAGCATTTGGTGTAGGGATTTTCTATCAACGGATTGCAAATAAAGGTTGGAGTAGTAGTAGTCGGCTTTTTTCTCCATTACAGGCGTCACTGGACCCCAAATTTCTACTGAGTTCATTTTGATGCTTTTCAGTAGGCTGGTCATTTCTTGTAAAAAATCTTGTGCATTTTGTTTGACTTTAGCATTTGCACAAATTAATGCTTGATGAGAAAATGGTGGCATTTTTGCTTGCGCGCGTTGTTTGAGTAGAGTACTGGCAAATTGGGTGTAACGATTAGACAGCACATAATTAAAAATAGGATGCTCTGGATAGCGTGTTTGGATAGCCACTTCCCCTTGTTTCCCGCTTCTTCCTGCGCGACCTGATACCTGAATTAGCAACTGTGCTAAGTGCTCTGTTCCGCGGAAATTACTTGACAATAAACCACCATCAATGTCTAAGATCCCCACCATTGCCAAATTAGAAAAATCATGCCCCTTTGCCAACATTTGCGTGCCAACGATAATACAGGGCTCGCCAGAATTGATTTTTTCTAAGTGTTGTTCAAAGGCTTTTTTGCGTCTAGTGCTATCACGGTCAATGCGAATAATGGGCGTATCAGCAAAATGCGAACCTAGTGTTTCTTCTAATCTTTGTGTACCATAGCCTAATACTTCTAATGATTGTTCGCCACAATCAGGGCAAGTCTGTTCAGGTATTTTTTCATCATTACAATGATGGCATTTGAGACGATTAATATGACGGTGATAAATCATTGATGAATCGCAATGGTCACACTCTGATTTCCAGCCACACTGTGTACAAAAGTAAACAGGCGCATAGCCACGACGGTTAATAAACAGCATAACTTGTTTACCACTTGATAGATGTTGTTTCATCTTGGCAATCAGCATTGCTGAGAGTGCATTGCCTGCTTCAGTGCGCATATCAATCAAGTTCACTTTTGGTAAAATTGCACCACCTGCACGCTTCATGAGCGTTAAGCGGGATATTTTTTTGTCCATCACTTGTTTCAAAACTTCCAATGATGGCGTTGCCGTGCCTAGGATGACAGGGATATTGGCCTGCTTAGCACGCACAAAGCACAAATCTCTAGCACAGTATCGGAAGCCAGATTGTTGCTTGAAAGAGCTGTCGTGCTCTTCATCAATAATAATCAAACCTAAATTTGGCATCGGTGTGAAAATCGCACTGCGTGTACCGAGTATCACACCTGCTGTGCCATCTTTTGCCATTAAATAGGCATCGAGTTTTTGCGTTTCATTGCGTTGCGAGTGGATAGAAACGATGCATGTATTTAGTCGTGATGCAAAGCGTGTAATCATTTGTGGTGTGAGTCCGATTTCAGGCACTAAGACTAAGACTTGTTTGCCTTGTTTGAGTACAGTTTGTGTAAGTCGTAAATAGACTTCAGTTTTACCGCTACCTGTCACGCCATGTAATAAAAACCCATGATAACCATCTAAAGAAGCCGAGATTTCATCAATGGCCAGTTGTTGTTCGTTGGTGGTTTCAAAATTGGGTTCGCTAGTTTTAATCGGCAGTCCAACCACTTTTTTAATAATGGCTTCTTTGCCGATACGAAGATTTTTTGGTAATGCGGTGGAAATCACCTCACCGATTGGGTGGTGGTAATAGTTCGCCGACCAAGATAAAAAGTCCAAAATTGGTGCGTCCAAAATTGCCACATCGTCTAATACCTCTTCGATGGTTTTAAGTTTATCAAAATCGCTTTTGTCTTTGTGTGCAAGCACAATGCCAATAACTTTTTTGCGTCCAAATGATACTCTTACGCGCGCGCCAACTGCCACTTCTTGATTGGATAAATAATCAAAAGTTTTGTTTAACGGTACCGGAATGGCAA
Source organism: thiotrophic endosymbiont of Bathymodiolus puteoserpentis (Logatchev) (assembly GCF_900127505.1). Lineage (NCBI taxonomy): Bacteria > Pseudomonadati > Pseudomonadota > Gammaproteobacteria > thiotrophic endosymbiont of Bathymodiolus puteoserpentis (Logatchev). Next base: position 32,434 of record NZ_UEXF01000010.1, read on the forward strand.
CTTCAAGGATTGATGACAAAGTTAAATATTTTAAGACTAAAATAAATGATTTTATACAATAAACAAGGGCATGGTTGTCATTCAAAACACGCTCAATGATTCATCTCTCAATGAGAGAAATCTCACTGATACCTTGCAGCAAGTGATTGCTGAGCTAGGTTATGGCGGGAGTGAGTTATTGATTCGATTGGTTGATACAGCCGAGATTCAACTGTTGAACAGAACCTACCGTGAAAAAGACAAACCCACCAATGTTTTGTCGTTTCCAAGTGAGCTACCTAAAGAAATTGAGGTGGCTATTTTAGGTGATGTGGTGATTTGTATTGCAGTGGTGCAAATTGAGGCTAAGGCGCAAAGCAAAACATTTGAAAATCACCTGATGCATATGGCTGTTCACGGGGTTTTGCACCTGTTAGGCTATGACCATATTAAAGACAATGAAGCTGATGAGATGGAGGGTTTGGAAATTAAAATCTTAGCGGGGTTGGGAATAGAAAACCCTTATTGTTAACTCTCAGGTTAACGGCTAAGTTAACGCTAATCGTCTTGCATATAGCCGATGCGCTCCATTGCGCGTAGTTCGTTCTCAATATAATACATTTTTAATGTATTTCTTTCCCAAGGTGGAATACCTGCTTCTTGCAAGACTTTCTTGAGTGATTGCGAATGTGTTTTGCCAGGTAATTTAATACGCTGAGCTTCATTTCGATAGCGAATAGAAAAATGAGCAGTATTTTTAAATTCATCATGATATGGGCAATTCTCTTTATTTTTTGTCATTTGAGTGTCAATAAAGTAGAGTTTATTCTTATAACGACGCATCTCGAAATTACCCCAGTTCACCAAAGGATTAGCGTCTTCTTTGGCAGATAATAAGCCTAACATTTGTTGCATTATTTTATCGGATGGTGCAAGGAAGTTCAACACACTCAAATGATAACGCATGATGTTTTTAATGCGATAGGGTTCAAGTTGCATAAGGCATTTAACATCTAGTTGGTTGCCATTTATAATTTGATTTTTTTTAATATCAATCTTTGCCAAATCTTGTATTAGGTGCAGGGCTTCAGATTGATGCTTTGCGCTACGCAATAAAGTGAGTGTTAGATTTTTATAAACTGTTTCCAGTTTGGGAATAATATCCAGTCTTAGAAAATTGCGACGGAAGTTTTTGTCCATATTGCTGTCATCTTCAACCCAAGATAGATGATTATTTTTGGCATATTTAAGAATGGCAGATTTTCCAATATTGAGCATTGGGCGATAATGTGTGCCTTTGCCAAAAGGTTTTGATTTCGGCATAGCAGCAAGTCCAGCTACGCCACAGCCACGAAATAGCTGTAATAGCAAGGTTTCTGCTTGATCGTTTTGATGGTGGGCGGTACACAATATCTCGTCTTTTTCTAAATTAGAAGATAGTGAATGATAACGACTTTTACGTGAATTTCCCTCTATATTTGACATTTTTAACAACTGAATATCAATATTAGTATAAGGAATGTTTAGCGCAGTGCATAAATCCTTGCAAAATATCTCCCACTCATTGCAATGTTTAGACAAGTGGTGATTGCAATGCACAGCACGCAGATTATTCGGATAGTGTGTGTGTAGATAATGTAGCAGAACAACCGAATCAATACCGCCACTTAATCCAAGGACAATTTTCTTATCCTTTAGAGCGTTATCCTTGTTCTTGAAATCTTCCAAAACTTAGGAGTTTTTCCGCGCGTTGTTGAACCAGTTGTTCAATATCTATATTGCTGATTTCTTTGAGTTGCTGTTTTAATGCTTCTCTTAATAAGATTTTTGCTTGTTGGGGGTCACGATGAATACCGCCAAGTGGTTCAGAGATAATACTGTCAATCAAGCCTTCATTTTTAAGGCGCGAACTAGTGAGTTTAAGCGATTCTGCTGCTATACTCGCCTTGCTGGCGTCTTTGTAAAGAATAGAGGCGCAACCCTCAGGTGAAATCACTGAATAGATGCTATATTCAAACATCATCATTCTATCAGCCACACCAATTGCAAGCGCACCACCTGAACCACCCTCACCAATCACTACAGAGATAATAGGGGTTGCTAAGGTTGACATCTCGAATAAGTTTCTGGCAATCGCCTCAGACTGCCCACGCTCTTCTGCGCCAATACCGGGATAAGCCCCTGGAGTGTCAATAAAGGTAACAATTGGCATTGAGAATTTTTCTGCCATTTTCATTAAGCGTAAGGCTTTACGGTAGCCTTCTGGTTTCGGCATGCCAAAGTTGTGTTTAATTTTTTCTTGTGTTGTGCGACCTTTTTGCTGACCAATAAACATGACTGATGCGCCATCTAGTTTAGCAATACCGCCAACAATTGCGCTGTCATCTGCATAAGCTCGGTCACCATGAAGTTCGCTGAATTCATCAAAGACCGAATCAACATAATCTAATGTATAAAGTCGACTAGGGTGGCGCGCTAATTGTGCGATTTGCCAATCTGAAAGCGAGGCAAAAATCTTTTTTGTTAGTGAGATGCTTTTGTCTTCTAAGGCTTTTATTTCTTGAGAAATATCAGCCTTGTCCTTGATATTTTTAAGCGCTTCAATTTTGCCTTCTAATTCAGCAATTGGTTGTTCAAAGTCAAGATAATTTAAATTCATATTAAGTTAAAATTAGCAAATTGTTAAGTGGTAAATTATAACATTGTGTAGGCAGTTAAAAAAATCAAAAAATAAAACTTGACATATAGGGTTATTTGTTGAAAATGCATACTGTTGATAGAACAGACTGTAATCATAAATTTAAAGAGGGATAAACCATGCCAAAAAGTATCATTGACGGACTGTTCGGAAAATCACCGATTAGCCCATTACAACAGCATATGACCAGCGTGCATTCATGTATTTCTGAGCTTAAAGGTTTTATGGTTGCTATTCACGAAAAAAACTGGACGGAAGCGGAAGCAATTAGAAGCACTATTGGGCACAAGGAAGGCGAAGCCGATATACTAAAAAAGAAATTGCGTTTAAGTCTGCCTTCAACTTTCATGATGCCGTTTTCTCGTCGTGACTTATTAGATTTGTTGTTAATTCAAGATTCTATTGCCAACATTACCAAGGATGTTTCAGGCCTGATGATTAATCGCAAGATGACTTTGCCAAATGAGATTTTTGATGATGTGATTGAACTTACTGATGTTTGTATTAAAACTTCAGCAGCAGCACTTAAAGCCGTTAATGAGCTAGACGAATTATTAGAAACCGCATTTGGTAACCGTGAGCGCAAGGTGGTTAGCTCCATTATTGAAGATGTCAATGAACTTGAAAGTGAGTCAGATAAAATTCAACATGTAATCCGCGCTAAATTATTTCCTTTAGAACAAGGTTTGCCACCAGTAGATGTCATGTTTTACTATCGCGCTGTTGAATGGTTAGGCGAGTTAGCTGATGCTGCTCAAAAGGTCGGTTCTCGCCTAGAAGTATTGCTCGCTAAATAAGGTTTAATTATGGAAATCATTGCAAATTATGGCGATATCTTATTAGTTCTAGCGATTGTTTTTGGCTTATTTATGGCGTGGGGTGTGGGTGCAAATGATGTTGCAAATGCAATGGGAACCTCAGTGGGATCAGGTGCAATCACCATTAAACAAGCAATTATCATTGCTGTTATTTTTGAGTTCGCAGGTGCGGTATTGGCAGGTGGCGAAGTCACAGCGACCATTCGTAAAGGTATTTTAGACGCCAGTATTTTTACCAATGACCCGCATTTATTGGTTTATGGTATGTTGGCATCATTGTTGGCAGCAGGATTTTGGCTAATGATTGCCTCTTCTCTAGGTTGGCCGGTATCAACAACACACTCAATCGTGGGTGCTATCGTTGGTTTTGGCGCAGTTGGTGTGGGTGTTGATGCCGTTGCATGGGGTAAAGTTGGTACAATTGCAATGAGTTGGATTGTCTCGCCAATCTTGGCAGGTAGTATTGCTTTTGTTTTATTCAAGAGCTTACAAAAACTCATTATTGATACTGAAAATCCATTTGATAACGCCAAAAGGTATGTGCCGTTTTATATGTTTTTAGTGGGTTTTGTGATTTCTTTAGTGACAATTTTCAAGGGATTGAAACATGTGGGTTTGCATTTTGAGATAGGTGTAAGTTATATGTTGGCAACTGGATTTGGCGTGTTGGTTGCTGTTATTGGTACATTCTTTGTCCGTCGCATTCATCTTGATGTTGATGAAAATATTGATTTTCACTTTACCTCTATGGAAAGAGTCTTTGGTATATTGATGCTGATTACGGCAGCGGCAATGGCATTCGCACACGGCTCTAACGATGTGGCAAATGCGATTGGCCCACTGGCTGCTATTTATGGTGTGATTGATAGCGGTGGTTTGATTGGTTCTAAAAGTGCGTTGCCTGTTAGCATCTTATTAGTGGGCGGCGCTGGTATCGTATTTGGTTTGGTGACTTATGGACATAAGGTAATTGCAACAATTGGTACTGGTATTACTCAATTAACACCTTCGCGTGGTTTTGCTGCAACCCTAGCAGCAGCTGCAACAGTGGTGATTGCATCAGGTACAGGCTTACCAGTGTCCACTACGCAAGTATTGGTGGGTGCAGTCTTAGGTGTTGGTTTGGCAAGAGGCATGGCAGCACTTAATACCCGCGTGATTAATAAAATATTTTTATCGTGGTTGATTACATTGCCAGCAGGTGCATTGATGTCAATCCTATTTTTCTTTACACTTAAGGGGATATTTGGCGCATGACATTAGAAGAAATCCAAGCAAAACTTGAAGCAGGCATTGAGAATTCAACCGTCACTATGGAAGGTGATGGTTGTAATTGTTCAACCTTGGTGGTTTCACCAATCTTTGAGGGGCTATCATTATTAGCCAGACAAAAAATGGTATTGGCGACTGTTCGCGCAAATATTGACAGTGGCGAGTTGCACGCGTTAAGCATTAAGGCACGCACACCCTCAGAAGTCTAACTTTCTAAATTTTCGATTTCTCGATTGTCTAAATCTTTTATAATCGCCTCACGCATTGCGCCTGAATAACTCATCCAGTTTGTGATCTCATCGCTGTTGCGTTTGCAACCTACGCAGAAGTTTTGCTTGTTGTATTTACAAATGTTCAAGCAGGGTGTTTTGATAACTTTATTATTCATGTGATTATTATAGTTTGCGATAGCAGGCTACCGTAAAATACTCGCCTTTATCTTAATCGCATAATCCCATGGGTTTTTCCAAATTAGGTCTATCAGACTCTATCCTAGAAGCAGTTACCAAAAAAGGCTATGACAAGCCCTCACCAATTCAAGAGCAGGCTATTCCTGTAGTATTAGATGGCAAAGACATTATGGCCGCTGCACAAACAGGCACAGGAAAAACTGCGGGTTTTACCTTGCCAATTTTGCAAATTTTATCAAAAGGCACACCCGCAAAATCTAACCAAGTCCGCACACTTATTTTAACCCCAACACGCGAACTCGCTGCACAAGTGAACGCCAGCGTTGTTGATTATGGTAAGCAACTAGCCCTCAAGTCAACAGTTGTATTTGGTGGTGTGAAAATTAATCCACAAATGCAAAAACTCAGAGGTGGTGTGGATATTTTGGTGGCAACACCGGGTAGATTATTAGATTTGTATTCACAAAATGCCGTGAAGTTTGACCAGCTAGAAATCTTAGTTTTTGATGAAGCCGATAGAATGTTAGACATGGGATTTATTCACGACATTAAACGCATTTTAAAAATTCTACCTAAAAATAGACAAACCCTAATGTTCTCCGCCACTTTTTCTGATGAAATCAGAAAATTAGCAAAAACTTTAGTTAACGATCCTATAGAAATCTCAGTAACACCAAGAAACACCACCGTAAAATCTGTCAAACAGTGGATTCACCCTGTTGACAAATCCAAAAAACAAGCCTTACTAACGCATCTTATTCAAGAACATAGCTGGTATCAAGTCTTAGTATTTAGTCGTACCAAGCACGGTGCTAATCGTATTGCTACCCAACTCGGCAAAAAAGGCATCACTGCAGCTGCCATCCACGGCAATAAATCCCAAGGTGCTCGTACGCGTGCCTTGGCAGATTTCAAAGCAGGCAAAGTGAATGTTTTAGTCGCCACTGATATCGCTGCTCGTGGTATTGATATTGTTGAGCTGCCACATGTGGTAAATTTCGATTTACCTAATGTCCCTGAAGATTATGTGCATCGTATCGGTAGAACAGGTCGTGCAGGTTCTAAAGGTGAGGCTATATCATTGGTAAGTGCTGATGAAGCCAAACAACTTTTCGACATTGAGCGCCTAACTCAGAAAAAACTTGATCGTATTATGGTAGATGATTTTATTCCTAGTCATGATGTGCCTGAAACTGGTAAAAAACTCCTTCCACCTAAAAACAAAAAGCCAAAAAAGAACAAGAGTCGCAACAAGCCAAGATACGGAAAAAACAGTAATTCCGCTGAAAATAAAGCCAAAAATAAGAAAGGATTCTGGGGTGATAAATCCAACAAAAAACCTAAGAAAAATTAAATCTTTCCAATCGCCTTAAGGCTATGCACTGCAAAATCCTTATTAAAGTGTTGTAATTCTTCAAGTGATATTTCCGTAAAGCCTCGGTTAGTTAGTCAACCCTTAAAAACCACACAACAAATTGATTTATAACAATAAAACCAACAATAACCCTAGACAAATCAACCAACTTTTGCTAAAATACCTCTTATTCCTTGGTCGTTTTGCTTAAAAAAATGTTAACTAAATCTAGCCCAATATCCACCCAATCAAATCTTTTTCATTCAGAGCTCTTTTCTCAATTAGATGTCAAAGACCCTTTAATACAACTAGCCAACACTATTAATTGGACAGTCTTTGATGATGCCTTTGAGCAACATTACTCTCAAAGCAATGGCAGACCCTCAAAACCCATCAGGCTGATGGTAGGTTTGCTTTTGCTTAAACAACTAGAAAACCTCTCTGATGAGCGTGTTGTTTTGCAGTTTAAGCGCAACCCTTATTATCAATACTTCTGTGGCTACTCAAACTATATACCAGGCATGCCTTGCAATGCCACCGAGTTGGTGCACTTTAGAAAGCGTATAGGCGTTAAAGGTTTTAATCTTATTTTTAAAATGAGTGTTGCCTT
>NZ_UEXF01000011.1:0-3118 GCF_900127505.1 thiotrophic endosymbiont of Bathymodiolus puteoserpentis (Logatchev)
TGTGTTTTCACCCAATGGGTGAAGCGGTTTTTTGGTTGAAATCATTATACCAGTTGGGGTTTGTGTGTTTTTTTGATTTCTATTTTTGGATTAGGGTTTATTAATAAGGCAAAAAACCATGCATATTGACACTGATCGAAATAAAAACAATCAAATATTTAATATTACTTTGATAAACCATCGTTACTTTGCAAATAAAATGAATGAGGAGCATGTGGCTCGTTTTTTTGTAAAAACATCTAAAACACTAAATTTAAGAGTTTCTGCACATCGTTTTCGACATGCATTTGCAACTAAACTAGCCAATAACACAAAAACCAATATTAAAACAGTACAAAATCTTCTTGGGCATAGTAGTGTATACACAACACTTAGCTATGTGCATCCTGACATGGACGACATGAGGAGAGCTATAGATTTGTTGTAATTCAAAAATAAAATTGAATTAAATTTGCAACCCTTCCATTTCTAACGCCTGCTAAAAATAGAATCTCCGTTATTTAAATCGCATCAAGTAACTTTCTTGGTGGAATGCCACCAATTGCACTATGAGGTCGTATGTTATTATATACCCACATCCATTGAGTTGCTAACGATTGAGCGTGTTCAATCGAATCAAAAATATGCATGTTTAGCCATTTGAGACCACTGCATTAACCCAATATAATTTATCAAGCCCATAAAATAGCGAATTTTTATATTCCCAAAATCACACTAAGACCACTGCATAAGACCCAAACCCAATCATTAAAAATCAAAATTCTAAAAAACTTAACTTTTCAAAGTAAAATAATTTACAAAAACCACAATCATCAAAAAAATCATCAATATAAGCCATAAAACACTCATTTTTCACCTATTTTTGCACTATTTCCAAAAAAAAGACGTAATAATCCCTAGATTATATTCACTTCCTTGTTAATATAAACATTTACTGCCCTAACTAAGTTGTAAGCAATGGCTTTCTTCAGATTAACTTCACTGGCAACTTTTTCTAAATCAATATAACGAGCTCTTGCCAAGCCATAAGTGCGTTTGAGGGTACCGAAGGTACGCTCAACGACATTCACTCCTCAGTAAAATCTTTTTTTTCCTGATATTGAATCAGAACCTTCATACCTCTGATTTTTGACTCTATAAATTTCCGATGCTCTAATAAGGTTACCGAATTACATAACTCAGTAACTTTCTCATAAAAGTCAATTTTTTCTTGCGACATTGGAACTACACTGCTTGAGAAATCTATACTAGTAGACTCAAAGGGGAGATTTTTGAAATCATCAAGTTTTTTATTTTTTTCTAAGAACGCTGTATAAAAGATCAATTTTCGTTGTAGTGGAAAACTCGTAATTAAAGAAAATAAAAATTGCATATAATCATTTTTATCAGATTTACATTCAATCTCTTTAAGGAGATAGTTATTTTGTTTATTTAAAATAGAGTCATCGGTTTGTGGATTTACACTCTTGTTATAAAATGACTCGTAGTAATCACAGTATCGATGATTATCACGCACATTTTCAAACACAATAGATGTGACTCGCTGCATAATATCCATATAATCATTACGCAACCATATAAATGAGTAGTCTCGATTATCATCGCAATGCATTAGACATACTTCTCTAGTGAATTTGTCTTCTAAATATTTATCTATAAAGGTAGGGTCATTATCAAGGATTATTGATAATGTTTTTCCGTTATAATCTATAAAATGTTGTTTAACTCTATCTAGTGCGATATATGCCTCTTCAAGCAGGTTGAACTTACCTAAAGACACTAAATTTAGAGTTTTGTTTATTTCTGTGGAAGGTTGAAACATTGAAAAAAGCGAATGGGCAAATTCTGGAAACACTCTTGCCCTTCTGATAATAATTTGAACAATATCAGTTACAAATCCTTTCTGTATAGATTCATACTTCAACAGATAATCAATATCACCGATAAAGTATTTGTATTTGGACTCTTCATAGAGATCATATAAAGCGCTTATATCTTTTAACTGAATATCATCAATAGGAAGGTGTTGGTAGTAACTAAAAAGCCATTTGTTTTTTGATGGATATTCAGGCGTGTTTAAAACGGAAAATGCTCTTGCTGTACCTAATGTAGATAAGAGATTAGGTACAACGACCCAATGATTTATTTCTAGATAATCACCTTGCTCTAGGTAATGCCTGACAACTTCATAGAATAGATTTGAGTTTCGACTTGCCAACTCTTTCAATATGAAAGGGATTTGATTGATTTCCCATTCTAAACGACATTCAATGGTTTTTAAAATTTTAAGAATCTGATGGAAAAATTTATCATAGTCTTCTTTAGAATAGGATGAAGTTAACTTTGTTATACTCTTTTCTCTACATTCATTATTTGTCAGAAGGTCATAAAGTGCATAATCAGGCGACTGAAACCGCACTTCTATATCATCCACTGGAATATTAAAACGCTTCAACAAGTTTAAATATGGTTGAACCACAATACAATGACAGAGATTCTTTGGGTCAAGCGAAGTTTCAAAGAAGGATAATATTAAATTCGAGTCATTCTCAATAATTTCACCAACAGAATCACTTAAATGTTTATAGGAGAGCAGTAGCTTAAGTAGTCGCCCCTTAAAAACTCACTCCAACCAAACCAAAACCCCCCATTTTGCCAACCATCTAAATCAACAAAACTGCTTTTTATCCAGCACCACAAAAAACCTTAGGTATTTTACAAAAAATAAGCCCAGTTTTTGCCAAAACAAAAAAATAGTGGCTATCACCAGCCATTTTCTCAAATTCCAAGCACAGGCAGCCATTAAAACATTAATCTCATCACCAACTTGCCCTTTGAGTAGGTTTCTAGAGAGTCTAAAATCTGATTTAAGATGTCCGATAATCGGCTCAATCGCTGCGCGTCTTTTACACAGTTTGCGCTTTTTGTCTCGTTGATAACGATTGTCTCGCTTAAGGGCTTTTTTAGGCAGGATGATGTTTGCACCGAGCACTACCTTTGCACCAACATAGCCTCGGTCGCATACCGCTTGTTTGATGGGTTTGTTTCTGTTGCTATTAGCATGGCTTATGGCAACATTTAAGGTTTTTGAGTCGTGAATATTTTTATCATGACTGGC
>NZ_UEXF01000011.1:3518-3815 GCF_900127505.1 thiotrophic endosymbiont of Bathymodiolus puteoserpentis (Logatchev)
ACGCCAACAATGATGTTTGTGTCTTTGGTTGAGACGATTGAGACTTTATTGCCATACTCGTATTGTTTGTGGTCTTTGCCTTTGGCAATGACATACACATCAGGCTCGTGCAATGAATAGATCTTGTTCTTATCTTTGGGTTGTTGTGCTAATACTTGTTGGTAAAACAAAAAATCTTTTTGATAAGTTTCAAACAGGCTGTGTGTGAAGTTTGCGTTGCAATTCTCTGATGAGTTTGTTGGCAATAGTTCTTAGGCGGGTTAAGGCTTTTTTAGCTTTGGCACGCTTTTTAACATG
>NZ_UEXF01000012.1:0-1478 GCF_900127505.1 thiotrophic endosymbiont of Bathymodiolus puteoserpentis (Logatchev)
TTTTGTTGTTCGTTTAAATCAAGATAGCAACGGCTTAAACGCTTTGATGTTGTTTAGCACCTGAGTAAGTAAGTCATAATATTGTGCTTGGCACTTAACAATCACTTGTCTGCCATGTTGAAGTACTTTAGCGGCGATAGCATAGAAGCGATTGCGCACATACTTGGCTCTTTTATTGGCAAATTCAAGGGGTAATATTTGACGCATTAGTGCAAACAAGTTGTAAGACAAACTACAAATATCAAAATACAAGGCATTGGCATTAAAATCACCACAAGGCATTTGTCTTGCACCAAAATCATTTTTCAATTCTTTGATACGGTTTTCACTGTCTTCACCTCGTTGGTTGTAAAAATGGATAACCTTGCTGTCACTCAAAGTTTCAAGATTGGTGGCGATAGAGCGATAAATATATTGTCCACTGGTGATTTGTTCAGGGGCTTGGGTGCTGTTATTGCTGTCTAATTCTAAGTCTAATTCTACCTGCCCAGTAACAGAGCTCCTTTGCACGACTAAATCAAAGACTTTGCCATTATTACCCATAAAATGGCGCATTCTAAAAGTGGCTTGCCCATCAATGGCTTTGCCTTTTTTATCAACCAAAGGTTGCCATTGGTTGTCCTTATCTACAAAAATATCTTTAAGAGATTGACATATCTTTGCTCTGATACTAAATTCAATATCATGTTCAAAGCAATAATCAATAATACTGGCTTGATAGCCTGCTGCGTCTATTCTAAGTTTTTTGATGTTAGTGCCTTTAGGTAATGCGTCTTGAGAGATTTTGATAAAGTCAAGGTTGTCTTTTGCTGGTGATACATTACCCGCCCTAAAGTTAGTGGCAACAATCTGCCCTGTTTGGGCGATATGTCCTATTATTGGCATATAGCCCTTGTGTTTCTTATAAGTCCACTGAGCATCAGCTTTATTGGCAATGACTTCACTGGCATCAATATCAAGGGTGATGTTTTTGCAATGATTAAGCGTGGCTTTAAGCACAGTTTTATTGACCTTTTGTAAGGCTTTGATTCCTTGGTTGTCTTCACCTAAACGCCGAAGCCAAATGCCAATAGCCTGTGGGGTTGGCACGCTTTGATTGGTGATTAAGCGTAGCGCCTTGTCTTTGGCAATGTGGGTAGTATCATCTAAGCACTGACCACCTTCATGTTGACTTAATATCAAGGTATTGATAAAAGTGGAGGCTTTGAGTGCACAATTGCTACCAAGGGCTGGGAAGTGTTGATCAATGGTATTAGACAAACTCAATGTGTTAATGGTATGTGCAGTAGCAAGTAATCCAATGCGAGCGGTTAAAAGTTCGTTGGTAGAGGACAGTTTGTAGTTTAAAATTTTCATAAACGCAGTAAGGTTTGGTTGTGTATAAAAGGGATGTGATTGTCTTTTGTGTTTTCACCCAATGGGTGAAGCGGTTTTTTGGTTGAAATCATTATACCAGTTGGGGTTTGTGCGTTTTTTTG
>NZ_UEXF01000013.1:0-1115 GCF_900127505.1 thiotrophic endosymbiont of Bathymodiolus puteoserpentis (Logatchev)
TTGTTTGTATTTTTATGGATGCAAGACTTGAATGGGGTGGTTTTTTAGGATTTTGATTGGTATTTTTTGGGTTGGGTGGTTCTATTTTTGGATTTGGGTGAAGCTTTTTCAGAAAAAAGTAAATGGAAAATTGGCGATTAATGGTTTCTAGATAATAAAAACACCCTGCAAAGGCAGGGTGTTTTTATGGTAGATTAAGTATCTATATTTAGAAACTATAGAGCATACTAATGCCAATATTATCAACGTCACCATCTGCTTTTATACGCTCAAAACCAACACGATATTTTATTGTGTTATTAATTTTTCCATCAACACCAACACCATAAATAACATCAGTACCACTGTCTTTATTGCTAAAATCTGTAGCACCAGCGATTGTGGTCAATACACCTGCATTATCATATTGAAATGCAGAAAATTCACTTTTAGAATTCCAAACGCTAACACCTAGTTTAAAAAATGGCTCAAAACTATCTGACTGTGCAAAATAATACAGCCCAGACAAATCAATACTACGACCAGATAAGGTTGCAGATGAAGTAACATTTGCATTATTAGTGCCAGTACCCGTAAGCGTAGTGCCAGTCAGTCCTATTGAAGATTTAAATCCTGCAGTATCTTGCAAGGCACCCATCGCTGTCTCTAAAGCAGCACCATTAGCGGCAGACATTGATATGCCTGTTGTATCGCTAGAATAGTCTGTATATGAACCTTCTACTGCAAAATTTTTATTCAAACGCTTACCAAAGATTACTTTGTAATTATTTTTTTTGTAAGCCCCTCCACTAATTGTAATTCCTGGCACAGAACCCGTGCTATCAGATTTTGTTTGAACAACACCTAAGCCAAAATACATATCTTTATTTTCTTGTGCATAGGTTGATGTAGCGACTAAAACTGACAATGCAACTACCTTTAATTGAGTTTTCATTTTATTATTTTCCTTATATTTTTTATAAAAAAACTAGTAATAACTAGTTTTCAGATGCGGATTATACCTAAAAAAACTACTCCCCAAATCCAAAAATAGAACCAAAAAATCCAAAAAATAATTTTCTCACATAAAAAACTACTTTTCAACCAGCCAGTCTATGATTATTACTAACAGTCAA
>NZ_UEXF01000014.1:0-1304 GCF_900127505.1 thiotrophic endosymbiont of Bathymodiolus puteoserpentis (Logatchev)
ACGCGTTTGACACCTAAAGAGCAACAAAACTTGCATCTCTAACCCTTTATTGGCCTTATTTCTATTCCTTAGGCAATATCAACCACAAAAAACCTCATAAGGTATGTGGCTGTCTAATATTTGCAAGTATAAGTGTTCAAATGCAAAGGTACCCCCTTGAAGATTTTTAATGAAAACATCTCCATTTACAGCTGTTGAGTTCAGACTGTGTAATATACCAAAACTTACCTATTCTCTTATATATTACAGTTATTAAGTTAATTTCTAACATAATAAGCAATTTTTACACATATATATGCCTCAGTTGTATATTTAATAGCTAAATACTATGAAATGTTTGCATTTAGCCCCCCCTTTTTTCGTCCCATAAAATGAGTTCACATCATTCTTAATTTTGTTAATTCATGCTTTTATCCCATAAATTATGTCGTTTAAGACATAAAATAAGTTTTTGTATATAGATCTACAGTTGAAATTCCTTCTAATTCCATCAAATATGCAAAAATATGATTTATTGATATTCAAGTCTTGGAATTTCTGATGGTGCACAACTATAATTTCCCCCAAAACTCAATAAATATATGCTTCCACATCATTTTTTCCCACTGTTTAAGTAAGCTGGATGTTCAAATGTACTGTTACAGCCAAATAATACTCTAAAACATGAAATTCAAATTGACAATTTGAAAAATTAACAGAAAATGCTAAGCAGTCAAAATATTTTTTCTGAGATCACTTAAATTACCAGGTTTTTACTACATAATTTTCAACTAAAACTGCTTTCTATAGCCTTATATTATTTTGTAAGTACATTGTACATGTATTCTAACTGAAACTATCAAAATTTACCAGGAAAAAGTTGTAGGATTGAAAAAAATCCAATCATGATATCACCATATTCTATATTTGAAGTCAACAAACTGCTGCATGATGAAATTTTTTAAATTCTTAATATCAACCATATTTTCAATATTATATGCCCTTCTACTGCAAAAACACATTCAATAACATATTCCCAATAATTATAAAGTCATAAATAAAAATAAAATGAGTTGCAATACCCTCTGTCCATGTATATCCAGTGTTTGGGAGCAATATTCCAAAATATTACATAACATGCATTTCGACCATGTAATCTAACACCACAATGCATTTTGTAACATTTTTGTATGAAAAATATCACTCTGTGTCTGTTGTGACATTATTAGGCTAATTTGAACATGATAGCAACAAAAGTTCAATTTGATGTTATTTAACTAAGGGTGTTTTTCGATGAGGAGTTTTTTGTTTTCGGTGTTGGGGGG
>NZ_UEXF01000015.1:0-1445 GCF_900127505.1 thiotrophic endosymbiont of Bathymodiolus puteoserpentis (Logatchev)
ATGGCTCAATCAAGGTGTGGGGTAACCCAAAGTATGGAATCAAAAAAGCACCCACCGGCAAAGGCTATACCAATATTTATTCAACTACTGATGCCTTTGCTGCTCTTAAAGCTGATGGCTCAATCAAGGCATGGGGTAATCCAGATTCTGGAGGCGCAGACGCACCCGCTGGCAAAAACTATACCGAGATTTATTCAAATTCATATGCCTTTGCTGCCCTTAAAGCTGATGGTTCAATCAAGGCGTGGGGAGACCCAGATTTTGGAGGCAAAAAAGCACCCACTGGCAAAGGCTATATCAAGATTTATTCAAATTCATATGCCTTTGCTGCCCTTAAAGCTGATGGTTCAATCAAGGCGTGGGGAGACTCAAGGTTTGGAGGCAAAAAAGCACCCACTGACAAAGGCTATATCAAGATTTATTCAACCGATCAAGCCTTTGCCGCCCTTAAAGACGATGGCTCAATTACATCGTGGGGTGACTTAGGGGATTCGTGGGATGACTCGGGGAATTTGTGGGGTGTGTGGGATGACTTAGATCATAAACACAAAAATGTACCCACTGACAAAGGTTATACCAAGATTTATTCAAATGCTAATGCCTTTAGCGCTGTTAAGCCCGATGGCTCAATCAGGACATGGGGTGATCCAGGTTATGGAGGTGCGTATGCCTCTGGTTATAATCTAGCGCTTGGAAAACCTGCCACAGAATCCAGCACATATCCATACTCCATCCCCGTTGCTGCTAGCTATGCAGTAGATGGCAACACTGATGGCGAATTCTTAAATAGTAGCACAACTCATACCAACATTGAACAAGGCGCTTGGTGGCAGGTTGATCTAGGCAGTGAGAAAAAGATCAATAAAATCATTATCTACAACCGCACTGATTGCTGTGTAGATAGACTAAGCAACTACCAAGTTAGTATTTCTGATAAAGCAGACTTCAGCACCCATACTTATCAACAAGACTTTCATGTCGTACCTAATCCCAAAAAAATCATTCAATTAAACGGATCAGGCAAACAAGGTCGCTATGTTAGAATCCAATTGCTTGACAAGAACTACCTGTCTCTAGCAGAAGTTCAAGTTATAGGCACTGATCTTTATAAATAAAGAAAACGCAATAAAAGTGTTTCAGTTGCTGGTTGCTTAGGTTGTGATGTGCCGGTAGTTAATTATTCAACGGGTGAATCTGTAAGTGGTGTAGCGCACACTATAGGCAAGACTATAAAGTCTTTGTATAAATAGAGACTCCTGCATTAACCCAATATAATTTATAAAACCCATAAAATAGCGAATTTCCCACCAAAAACTCGGGAAATAGTCAACCCTTAAAAACCACACAACAAATTGATTTATAATAATAAAACCAACAATAACCATAAACAAATCAACCGACTTTTACTAAAATACCTCTTGTTCCTTGGTCGTTTTGCTTAAAAA
>NZ_UEXF01000015.1:2737-20187 GCF_900127505.1 thiotrophic endosymbiont of Bathymodiolus puteoserpentis (Logatchev)
GCGAGATTTAGCCATTGCTAATAAATTAGAAAAACTCAACAACACAACGCTACCAAAGGTGGCTTATGACCAACAAGCAAAGTTTGGCGCCAAAGGTAAAAATAAATTCTGGTATGGTTTTAAAAAACACATTAGTGTGGATATGCAATCAGGGTTAATCAACAAAGTTGCATTAACCCCTGCTAACATCACAGATGCCAAAGGTTTAAAACATGTACTACCAGGCTCTGGTGCCATCTATGCAGATAAAGGCTATTGTGATAAACAAACTCATATTGATGCTAAACGCAAAGGTTGCAATCTAAAGGCTATCTTGAAAAACAATATGAAAAATAAAAATAAGGGTAGAGACAGTTTTATCACAAAAATGCGTAGTCCGTATGAGCGAGTATTCTCTCAAACTAATCATCGAACAAGGTATAGGGGTGTTGCTAAAAATCAGTTTGCAATGTTTATGGAATCATTGGCGTTTAATCTTAAAAGAATGGTGATTTTAAATGAAGAGTATGGTTTTTAAGGGAGGGGTATTGTTTGTTTTTTGTTGATTTTAAGGGAAATTGACAAAAAATGGGAAGATAGCGGGGTTTAATGGGAGAAATATGAAAAAAAATAGGGAATAGCGGGGTTTGATGAGAAAAATATGAGAAAAATTGGGTTTTAGATTTTTTTTAAAAAAATTCTTTAAATTCAACGGTCTCATAATTTTTTACTCCGAATTGTTGGATTAAATTTAACTCGTTCGAAATAAGAAATCTTAATTTGTTGTCTTAAATTGTTGGGGTTTTATAGTTTGCTTTTGCTTAAACAACTAGAAAACCTCTCTGATGAGCGTGTTGTTTTACAGTTTAAGCGCAACCCTTATTACCAATACTTCTGTGGCTACTCAAACTATATACCAGGCATGCCTTGCAATGCCACCGAGTTGGTGCACTTTAGAAAGCGTATAGGCGTTAAAGGTTTTAATCTTATTTTTAAAATGAGTGTCGCCTTGCATGGCAAACAAGCCCAAGAAGCAACAGTATTAATTGACACCACGGTACAAGAGAAAAATATCACCTATCCCACCGATGCCAAACTTGCCATTAAGATTATCAATCGCCTTAACAAGCTAGCAAAACACCATGGCATTCAACAACGCAGAACCTATGTTAAAGAAGTTAAAAACTGCCGCTTAGCCATTCGTCACTTCCGCCATGTTAAAAAGCGTGCCAAAGCTAAAAAAGCCTTAACCCGCCTAAGAACTATTGCCAACAAACTCATCAGAGAATTGCAACGCAAACTTCACACACANCATGGCATTCAACAACGCAGAACCTATGTTAAAGAAGTTAAAAACTGCCGCTTAGCCATTCGTCACTTCCGTCATGTTAAAAAGCGTGCCAAAGCTAAAAAAGCCTTAACCCGCCTAAGAACTATTGCCAACAAACTCATCAGAGAATTGCAACGCAAACTTCACACACACAGCCTGTTTGAAACTTATCAAAAAGATTTTTTGTTTTACCAACAAGTATTAGCACAACAACCCAAAGATAAGAACAAGATCTATTCATTGCACGAGCCTGATGTGNCATGTTAAAAAGCGTGCCAAAGCTAAAAAAGCCTTAACCCGCCTAAGAACTATTGCCAACAAACTCATCAGAGAATTGCAACGCAAACTTCACACACATAGCCTGTTTGAAACTTATTAAAAAGATTTATTATTTTATCAGCAGGTATTAGCACAACAACCCAAAGATAAGAACAAGATCTATTCATTACACGAGCCTGATGTGTCTATCATTGCCCAAGGTAAAGACCACAAACAATCAAACGGTATGCGACCGAGGCTATATTGGTACAAAGGTAGTGCTCGGTGCACAAACATCACCTTGCCTAAAAAAGCCCTTAAGCGAGACAATCGTTATCAACGAGACAAAAAAACGCAAACTGTGCAAAAGACGAGCAGCGATTGAGCCGATTATCGGACATCTTAAATCGGATTTTAGACTTTCTAGAAACCTATTCAAAGGGCAAGTTGATGATGAGATTAATGTTTTAACTTGAGTAGATAATGGAACTAAGCGCTCTCTCTTTAACTTTGTTCTCTCTGCTGGCATGCGCCAAATATCGCCTTCAAGTTCATTCCACCTAGAAAATCTTAACTCACTTGGCCTTACAAAGGTATAAGCCGCTATTTTTAATGCAAACTGAACCTCTATCATTCCCTGATAATTACTAATATCAAACATCAAATGCCTCATGTCTTCAATTTTTTTAACAAACGGGAAATTATTACTTTTTTTATTTTTTAGAATACGAGACAGCCCAGTTGTTGGGTTTATGTTTGTTAAGTTAAGAATATTTGCATACTCATACACTCTTGAAATAATTGACTTAGTCCTTTTGGCAGTCTCAATATACCCTCTATTTTCAATCTTTTGCAAAAAGGTTAGCATTTGGATTGAATCTATCTCAGATATAGGAATGTATCCAAATTCTTCAATGCACCTATTTAAGCGCTGCGCTGTTGTAACTATTGTTTTGTCGGATAAATCATCTTGTATTTGCAGCCAATCTAAGGCGATATCTCTGAATAACTTGGAATTATTTGATTTGTATTTTGGGTTTTTACCATTCTCGACCATTAACAGATAATCGTCTCGTTTTTTTCTTGCGCCGACTAAAGGGGTTAGAGGATATTTGCCAATTTTAATTTCAAAACGCTTCCCATGCCACGCATATCTAAAGTAGAAAGACTTTGTGCCCTCAGGTGAGATGAGCAAATGAAGCCCATCAGTATCGTAAATTTTGCATTACTTACCTTTTGTTTTTGCTTTATCTACAATCGTTTTACTTAGCATTTAGAAATAATTTTTAATAATAATTAGGAATAATTTTAACATATCTCTAATTTTTATTAAAAATTATCAAAATAAACCTTTGATAACTATCAATAATTAGCAATTTTTAATAATAATTACTAACAAATTTGGCGGAGAGAGAGGGATTCGAACCCTCGGTACGTTACCGTACACCCGCTTTCCAAGCGAGCAAATTAAACCACTCTGACATCTCTCCAAAAATTGTTTCCAAGCGAACAACACAACCACTCTGACATCTCTTTAAAAATTGTTTCCAAGCGAACAACACAACCACTCTGACATCTCTTTAAAAATTGTTTCCAAAGGTATTTTACTGGTAATTGTTATGCTTTAACTAACTTTCATACCTACTTGTGCACCAGAATCAGGAGACAAAATATAAAGAGATTCTCCATTGCCTGCAGCTAGCACCATACCTTGTGAGATGCCAAATTTCATCTTTCTTGGTGCTAAGTTAGCCACCATCACAGTGAGTCGCCCTTCTAAATCTTGTGGATTGTAGTGCCCCTTGATGCCAGCAAATACATTCTTAGTGGAAGCTTCACCAATATCAAGCGTGAGTTGCAGAAGTTTGTCTGCACCTTCAACAGCTTGCGCTTTAACAATCTTGGCAATACGCAAGTCAATTTTGGCAAAATCATCAATTTGAATCATATCGTCCTCTTGAGTTTCTTTTTCAGTTGTTTGCATGCTTTGTTTGGAGTTTTCAATCACTTGATTAATTTGTACATCTTCAATACGCGACATAAGTGGTTTAAATTTGTTAATTTTATGCTTGGTAAGTGGGTGTTTAAGGTTGTGCCAATCTAATTCATCAATATTTAAAAATGCCTCGGCCTGCTCTGCCATCACTGGCAAAACTGGCTTTAAATAAGTCACTAATACTCTAAATAAGTTGATTGCCAAAGAAGTAACATCATGTACTTGTGTTTCTTTGCCTTCTTCTTTGACCATTTGCCAAGGCTTATGGGTATCAATGTATTGATTTGCCTTGTCTGCAAGCTTCATAATCTCACGCATTGCTTGATTATAATTGCGTGCTTCGTAGTGTTGGGCGATGCTATCACCTTGTGCGACAAATTCATTATACAACCCCCCTTCGATCGCGAAAGCAGACAGCGTTTTATCAAATTTTTTCACGATAAATCCTGCACTTCTAGAAGCAATATTCACTACTTTTCCGACTAAATCAGAGTTCACGCGCTGTTTAAAGTCTTCTAAATTAAGGTCAATATCATCAATCTTAGCAGAAAGCTTATAAGCGTAATAATAGCGCAAACACTCAGGATCTAAGCTTTCTAGATAAGTTCTTGCCTGAATGAATGTGCCACGAGACTTACTCATTTTCTGCCCATTAACAGTTAAAAACCCATGTGCGAAAATTGCATTTGGTGTGCGGTAGTTAGCCCCCATCAACATTGCTGGCCAGAATAATGCATGAAAATAAACAATATCCTTACCGATAAAGTGATATAACTCAGTTTCAGAATCTTTGTTAAAGTATTCATCAAAATCAATATCTCGTTCGTTGCACAACTTCTTAAAACTTGCCATATAGCCAATAGGTGCATCCAACCACACATAAAAGTACTTACCTTCTACATCTGGTATTTGAAAGCCAAAATACGGTGCATCACGAGAAACATCCCATTGCTTCAAGCCCTGTTTAAACCACTCGGCAAGTTTGTTACTGATTTCATCTTGTAAGTGCCCTGCATTCGTCCATTCTTTCAATTGCGCTTCAAACTGTGGCAGGTCAAAGAAATAATGTTCAGAGTCCTTAGTAATTGGCGTTGCACCGGATATAGCCGACTTTGCGTTCTTTAATTCTATGGGTGAATAAGTCGCACCACAAACCTCACAGTTATCACCATATTGATCAACTGCGCCGCATTTTGGACAATCACCTTTGATAAATCTATCAGGTAAAAACATTTGTTTCTCAGGGTCAAACGCTTGAGAGATAGTGCGTGTTTTAATATACCCAGCATCATTTAACTGATTATAAATATCTGCTGATATGACTTTGTTCTCGTCTGAATGCGTTGAATGGTATTGACTAAAACCAATGAAAAAGTCTTTAAAATCTGCTTGATGACGCTCACTCACATCCTTAATTAATGCTTCTGGGGTAATACCAAGCTCATTGGCTTTTAGCATAATTGGCGTACCGTGTGCATCGTCTGCACAGACATAATGACACTCATTACCCATCATCTTTTGAAAACGCACCCAAATATCGGTTTGAATATATTCCAACAAATGCCCTAAATGAATCTCACCATTGGCATAGGGTAGCGCTGAAGTGACAAGGATTTTTCTTGGTGTCATTATTAATATTAAGGGTAACTGATACAGTTATGCGATAAAATAGCACATTTTACTTAATTGGACGCAGTAATGGCAGATTTAACTCAAGACCAAATTGAAAAAATTCTTACAAGTGTTGTAGATATTTATACCGAGCAAGATATTGTTTCTTCAAATACACTAGATAGCATTGAAATCAACGGCAATAAAGTCACTGTTAATATCCTCTTAAACTATCCAGCGCAAAGCTATCATCAAACACTAACAGATGCAATTACAAGTGCATTATCAGCTGCTGAGATCAAAGATGCAATCGTTAATATTGAAACAAAAATTGCCAAATACTCCACACAAAAAGGCGTAGAGATACTACCAGAAGTTAAGAATATTATCGCTGTTGCTTCAGGTAAAGGTGGTGTCGGCAAGTCAACTACGGCAGTTAATTTAGCACTTGCACTACAAGCAGAAGGTGCAAAAGTAGCACTCTTAGATGCAGATATTTACGGACCTTCTCAGCCCAGAATGTTAGGCGTCTCTAAACTCAAACCTGAGCAAACGGGTGAAGGCAAATTACTCCCTATCTTAGGTCACGGCATGCAAAGCATGTCTATTGGCTATCTTGTCGATGAAGAAAATCCAATGATTTGGCGTGGCCCTATGGTAACACAAGCTTTAGAGCAAATGTTACGTGATACTTTATGGCGTGGCGTGGATTATATGATTATCGACCTACCACCTGGCACAGGTGATACGCAATTAACACTATCACAAAAAATTCCAGTCAGTGGCTCAGTTATTGTTACTACACCGCAAGACATCGCACTATTAGATGCCAAGAAAGGCCTGAAAATGTTTGAAAAAGTCAATATTCCAATTTTAGGTATTGTTGAAAATATGTCACTCCATATCTGTTCTAAGTGTGGACACGAAGAAGCGATTTTTGGCACTGGTGGTGGTGAGTCAATGGCCAAAGATGCTGGTGTTAACTTTTTAGGCGCTCTACCCTTGGAAATAGACATTAGAACCGATGTGGACGAAGGCACGCCAACTGTTGCTAAAGACCCAGACGGTAGAATTGCACAAATTTATAAAGAGATTGCTAAGAAAGTATCAGCTAAACTCACACAACAAGACAAGGCATTAAGCTCGTTCCCAAGCATTACTATCGAATAGCGTTGGCTTTTTTCATTATTCAGTATCAGCAGTCTCGCTCATAAATGCTAAGCTAGCATTCTTTGGAGAATGCAAAAAATCTTTGCTGTCATTATAATTACGAATGTTAAAGTGAAGCTTGAATGAATTATTTGGATAAATACCAAAGTCGTTTTGTTAGTGATTAAGTGGAATGACTGCAATGCTTTGTTTAATGCGCTCATTAGCAACCCTGAAGAAGACTGGCAGGTATCTTTACGATGCCACTGTGGTATTGCCTATGTTAATGATTTAAAAAACCCAAATTTTGTCAAAATATTCCACCCCAACAATCTAGGAAAAAGTTGCGGTAGTAGTAAAAATCCGTCTATTTCACAATGATTAGCATCCAAAACCCAACCGGTTGATGTGGTGAGTAAATTCGACCAACCCCCTGAAAAACAAGAAATTTATCAACAATTTACTAAACTTCAATCTCCACTTTCGTTTAAAATAGAATCTTCGCTTAATGATATATTGGAGAATATGAAAACCTATATTAAACTAATTTTTTTATTGACAATACCACTATCTCTTGTTAGTTGCGCCCAACCAATTAGCTGCGCCCAACCAATTAGCGTTTCTCAATCAATTAAAGAAACAAAAGACTACAAGAATACATTTCAGCAATTAAACACCCTTGATAAAATCGACAGAAAAGTAGAATTATTTGAGAAATTATTTAACGATTTGAAATTAATTACAACCTCTAAAAAAATTATTCCTTATTTGGATTGGCTGAAAAAGAGAACCTTTGAAAATAATAAAACATTTAGATATTCAACACTCTACTCACTTTATTTAGCAAAAATTAATAAAAAAGATTACTCCAAAGCAATGATGTTAGCTGCTAAATTAAGGTTAAAAATAGACTTTAGCAGATGTAAAAATCAAAACAATTCTTTAAAAAAATATATAGAATGGCAGAAAATAGAAAAAATTATTTTGAAAGATTATAAAAAGAAGAACAACGGGCTTGAACTTGCTATTCTCTTAGAGAACAGGCATAAAAATCGTCCTGGAGATCCTTGGCTGTGTAGTAGCATTGATTGGGTAAAAGCAATGAAACAGTATGATAAATTAGAGAAAAAAGAAATAAATAATTCAAATTATATAGGAAAAAGCATAGCAATAAAGCCTACTCAAGAGATTTTATTAAAACCTACTTTTGTGTCAAATCAAACATGGTTAAAAAATCGAAAAAATATTTTAGAACAATTCAAAAAAAAATACCAATAGTTTAATGGTTTTCGGAAACTTGATTAATCGTATACTTTGGTATCTCTATCACTAAGTCAGTCTCATTTACAACCGCCTGACAAGACAAACGAGAATCTGGATCTAACCCCCATGCTTTATCCAATAAATCATCTTCTGTTTCATCAGACTCTTTAATAGAATCAAAGCCTTCGCGTACATAGATATGGCAGGTGGTGCAAGCATTTGACATCTCGCAAGCATGCTCTATCTCTATATCATTTACAAGTAGTGCATTGCAAACACTGATACCTTTTTCGACTTCAATAACGACGCCTTCTGGACAGAGTTCTTCATGTGGTAATATGATTAATTGTGGCATTTTATTTTTTACTCCTATTTTTGGAATTCTTCAACATTACGACCTTTCATAGCTTTACTAATGGTGCTGTTCATGCGTATTTCTACAAACTTAGTGCTGACTACCTCAAGGTTATCTATTTTATCTTTAATTATTTTCTCATCTTTATCTTTAACAACTGCTTCTAATTGCGATCTAGCGTGCATAATATCATCAAGCATCGCCTCATCCAGCATATCTTTGTCTTTGGCAAGTGCAGAATCAATCGCTTCCATGGTTCTATCGGCTTCCACTTGCATTTCGTGCAACTGTCTAGCCTTGATGTCGTCTTGTGCAAATAAAATGGAGTCTTTTAGCATTTTTTCCATCTCGCTATCACTCAACCCATAAGAAGGTTTAATACTCACATCGGCTTTAACACCTGAAGTTTGTTCGGTGGCACTAACAGAGAGTAAGCCATCAGCATCAACTTGAAACTCAACACGAATACGGGCATTACCTGCCACCATCGGCGGTATACCTCTAAGTTCAAATTTCCCCAATGAACGGCAATCTTTAAC
Organism: thiotrophic endosymbiont of Bathymodiolus puteoserpentis (Logatchev); assembly: GCF_900127505.1. Taxonomy (NCBI): domain Bacteria; kingdom Pseudomonadati; phylum Pseudomonadota; class Gammaproteobacteria; species thiotrophic endosymbiont of Bathymodiolus puteoserpentis (Logatchev). Next base: position 11,218 of record NZ_UEXF01000015.1, read on the forward strand.
CAACTCTCGCTCACCTTGTAAAACATGTATGCTCATTGCTGTTTGTCCATCTTTAAAGGTGGTGAATTCTTGTGCACGGACAATTGGAATAGTGGTGTTTCGATGCACTACTTTTTCTACCAAACCACCCATTGTCTCCAAACCCAACGACAAAGGCAAAACATCTAAGAGCAGCATATCATCTTGTGACTTATTGCCCACTAATAAATTCGCTTGAATAGCAGCGCCTTTGGCGACCACTTCATCAGGATTGATACTGCACAAAACTGGCTTATTAAATAAATCACTAACCATTATTCTCACTAATGGCATGCGCGTTGAACCACCAACCATAATAATATCTTTAACATCATCTATAGTAATCTGGGCATCTCTCAATGCACGCTTCGTGAGTAGTAGCGTGCGCTTAATAAGCGCCTCAGACAAAGATTCAAACTTTGATTTACTAATGCGATATGCCGCTTCTATGCAGTTAAATTCGGCAAATTCATTATCAGTTAGAGTTTCTTTAGCTGTGCGTGCAAACTGCTTTATTTTTTGTATTTGCGTAGGCGTTAAATCACCTAGCTTTAACATTTCAATGCAATCGTCAATAATCAGCTGATCAAAGTCATCACCGCCCAAACTGGAGTCGCCGCCTGTAGAAAGTACTTTAAATACGCCTTTTTGAAAACTCAAAATTGAAATATCAAAGGTTCCGCCACCTAAATCGTACACAGCGTGAACCCCTTCTTCACCTGATTCTAAACCGTAAGCAACTGCTGCTGCCGTTGGCTCGTTTAACAACCTTAAGGTGTTTAACCCTGCTAATGTCGCTGCATCTTTGGTGGCTTGTCGCTGTGCATCATCAAAATAAGCAGGCACGGTAATCACAGCGCCCATCAAATCACCACCTAACGACTTTTCTGCACGCTCTTTAAGTGAAGTTAGGATTGTTGATGAAATTTCCACAGCAGATAAATTGCCCATTGCCGTATGGAATTGTACATTATTGCCATTTTCCACCAAGTTATACGGGCAATTTTTAAAGCCTCTAACTTCCTGATAGTTCAAGCCCATAAAGCGCTTAACCGATATAATTGTGTTTGTTGGGTCAGTTTTTGCATAAGGGCAAGCATCACAACCAACAGTCAATTTGTTGTCTTTGCCGCAATGCACCACCGAAGGCAAAATCGCTTTATTGTTCTCATCCGTTAACACCTTACTTTGTCCACTCTGCACCGATGCCACTAAAGAATTAGTCGTGCCTAAATCAATACCAATAGACAATTTATGCTGATGTGGTGCGTTTGCTTGCCCAGGTTCTGAGATTTGTAATAATGCCATAACCTTACAACCACTCATCCATTAATTGGTTTGCCTGTGTATTTAATTGCGTATAAAACTTCAATTCTCTAACCAAGTTTTTAATCTTGTTAAATTCATCTACTTTGAATAAGTGTTGAATTTTCTCAATATTTTGTGCTACTTTACCTGTAATATCTACAATAAAATCATCTAAAGCCATTTCATCTTTTGTTGTTTTTATCGCATCTAATGATTCTCTAAGCTCAATTTGGCTCATTAGAAAACCCACATCCATTTGCGTATCCTTCTCATCGAAAGCATCAATACCCTGTAATTCTAACAAATAAGTAGCACGCAACAGTGGCGACTTTAGTGTGTCAAAGGCAGTATTAATTAGCGAAGTGTTTTGTATAGCCATGACTTTTTTTTTGTCATCTGCTATGGCAAATTTATCAGGGTGAAACTGTGCGATTTGCGTTTGATAAGTTTGCTCTAAAACACTTAAATCTATTGCAAAATCAACTTTTAGCGAGAATAACTCGAAATAGTTTTGCATCATTCAATATGGAAAAATTAGACTGTAAATGACTCGCCACAGCCACATTCAGCTTTGGCATTTGGATTGTTAAATTCAAAGCCTTCATTCAGCCCTTCTTTAACAAAATCCACTTCGGTACCATCTAAATAAATCAAACTTTTTGCATCGATAATCACTTTGACCCCGTTATCTTCAAAAACAGTGTCGTCGCCATTCGCATTATCGACAAATTCCATATTGTAACCTAAGCCAGAACAGCCAGTGGTTTGCACAGATAGACGAATACCCAACCCTGAACCACGATTGGCTAAAAAGCCAACCACGCGTTCAGCGGCAGACTCTGTCAAAGTGATTGCCATTACGCCTTAGATTTAATGTCACTAATTGCTGCTTTAATTGCATCTTCAGCCAATACTGAACAATGAATCTTAACAGGGGGGAGTGACAATTCTTCTGCAATGTCTGAGTTTTTAATTTGTGCTGCTTCATCCAAAGTTTTCCCTTTAACCCATTCGGTCAAAAGTGAACTTGAAGCAATAGCAGAACCACAACCATAAGTTTTGAATTTTGCCTCTTCAATCACGCCATTGTCATCCACTTGAATCTGTAAACGCATTACATCGCCACAAGCAGGTGCACCGACCATGCCTGTGCCGACATTTTTAGCGTCCTTATCTAAAACGCCAACATTACGAGGGTTTTCGTAATGGTCTAATACTTTTTCACCGTATGCCATATTATTTCTCCTAAAAAAATCTTATTGTTATTTTAATTATACCCGTTCAAAAAATTTGAACAGACAAGGTATTCACTGGATAACAGTATGTGTTTTAATGAGCAGACCATTCAACTTTGCTCAAATCAATACCCTCTTTATACATATCCCATAGCGGCGATAAATCACGCAATTTATCTACCTTTTCACGCACCAAAACAATTGCTTTATCGACATCAGCTTCAGTGGTATAGCGACCAATGGTAAAACGAATAGAGGAATGCGCCAATTCATCGCTCAAACCTAGTGCGCGTAATACATACGACGGTTCAAGACTCGAAGAAGTACACGCCGAACCTGAAGAGACAGCAATATCGTTGATTGCCATCATTAGTGATTCACCTTCTACATAATTAAAACTAATATTTAAATTACCTGGAATACGCTGTTTCTCATCGCCATTAACCACCACTGCTTCCATATCAACAAAACCCGCTAATAAGCGATCACGCAAAACAGCAATTCTTTTGTTTTCTTCATTCATCTCAGAGCGAGCAATAGCAAAAGCCTCACCCATGCCAACTATTTGATGGGTTGCCAATGTGCCTGAGCGCATACCACGCTCATGACCGCCACCATGCATTTGTGCTTCTAGACGAACACGTGGCTTACGACGCACATATAAAACACCAATACCTTTAGGTCCATAGATTTTATGCGCTGAAAAACTCATTAAATCAACGGGTAGTTCTGACAAGTCAATCGCCACTTTTCCTGCTGATTGTGCTGCATCAACATGGAAAAATATTTTGTGTTCACGGCAAAGATTGCCAATCGCTTCAATGTCTTGAATGACACCGATCTCATTATTAACATGCATAATAGAAATCAACACCGTATCTTCACGAATTGCATCTTTTAAAACATTCAAATCCAATAAGCCATTTGCCATTGGGTCTAAATAAGTGACTTCATAGCCTTCACGCTCAAGCTGTCTACAAGTATCTAATACCGCTTTATGCTCTGTTTTTAGCGTAATAATGTGCTTGCCTTTTTTCTTATAAAAGTGTGCAATGCCCTTAATGGCTAAGTTGTCCGACTCGGTTGCACCTGATGTCCAAACAATCTCTTTTGGATCAGCACCAATCAAATCTGCCACTTGTTTTCTAGCGGTCTTTACCGCTTCATCAGCTTGCCAACCATAGTAATGCGAATTAGAGGCTGGATTACCAAAATCGCCATCCATAGTGAGGTATTTCATCATCTTTTCTGCAACCCGTTTGTCAACGGGAGTGGTTGCAGAATAATCCATATAAGTAGGTATTGTCATATTATAGTCCTTCGTGATTATCAATCACCATTTGCAAAGTTTTGCTGTTTAAAAATGTTCTAATTTGTTCGCTCACATCACACCATAACTGGTGAGAAATGCATTGCTTGCCGTTATTACATGCGCTCATTCCTTTGCAACGGCGTAAATCAATGTTCTCATCCACCGCTTCAATGATTTGAGTTAGACTAATGTCTTTTGCTTGTGTATTAAGCAAATAACCACCGCCAGGCCCACGCACACTTTTTACCAAATCTGCACGGCGTAATTTCGCAAATAATTGTTCTAAATAAGACAAAGAAATATTTTGCCTTTGTGAAATAAAATCCAAAGTAATCGGCTTTCCAGCATTGTTAGCTGCCAAGTCTAGCATTGCTGTTATTGCGTAGCGTCCTTTAGTAGTAAGCTGCATGTTAATTCCAAATGTTTATTTAAAGAAGATCCATTATACATTTAACCTAGTGTTTTAGTCAAGTAATAAATTTATTTACTTTCTATCTCTAAGTTGTTAACCGAGCTGTCTTTATATTCTTTAAGATTTAGTTCTTTTGAGACTTTATGTAATTGTGAATCCACATCATGCAAGTGCAACAAAATTGAGTTAATTGCCTTAATCGTAGGATCATCAGCCTCTGTGCCAACCGCATAAGAATCAAAACTGTTTGATTGTGTTTTGGCGTCTTTCAGTACGCGTGCAGGTACACCAACAACGGTCTGATCGTCATCAACTGACTTAACCACAACAGAATTAGAGCCTACACGCACATTGTTACCCAGAGTAATTGGGCCTAAAATTTTAGCACCTGCGCCAATCACCACATTATTACTCAATGTCGGATGGCGCTTGCCTTTCTTCCATGTCGTGCCACCCAAAGTAACGCCGTGATAGAGCGTACAATCATCGCCAATTTCAGCAGTCTCGCCAATGACCACACCCATACCATGGTCAATAAAAAATCGACGCCCAATCTTTGCCGCAGGATGAATTTCAACACCCGTTAGCCACCGAGCAATCATTGAGATAAAACGCGCTAGCCATTTAAGCTTCAACATCCATAGACTATGTGCCAAACGATAAAATAGCATTGCCTGAACGCCAGAATAAGTGGTTATTATTTCAAAAGTATTTCTCGCTGAAGGGTCACGCTCAAATACACTTTCAATGTCTTCAATAAATTTCATCCAAACAATTATACAATATGAACAGTATGTGGTTAACTAATAGCGAATAATGCCTTTGAAGCGCTTATAATTCCATAAATACTGTTCAGGTTTGGTTTTAACCAACTGTTCAATCGCCTGATTCATCAAAGCCACATCATCATCTACCATACCTGTGCTTGATAGGATATTCACAGGTTTAACATTCAACTCATAACCTTTGCCATTATCTAAACGATCTGCCCAGGTCATTAGCACTTTGGCATTATTGTTTCTTGCCAATTTAACCAATAGTGTCATAGTTCGAGTATCCTGTTTAAAGAAAGACGACACCACGCTGCCTTTTTCACCAGGATATTGATCTGGCAAAATAGCAATAAGCTGCTTGTCTTTGAGTGCACGCTGTAATTTTAAAACGCCCTTTTTATTCGCCGCTACCATATGCAAATCTTGCTGCTGACGCAAAGAAAGTAACAAGGCGTTTTGTTTTTTATCATTCAATTCCTTGTACATAAAGGTCGTTGGCCTGTGTAGTGACACCACGCGAGCAGCGATTTCCCAGCAGCCAAAATGTGGCACTAATAAAATAGTATTTTCATTGCCTTTAAGATGCTGTGCACCCTTTGTTTTAACGATGTGCTTAGCATTATATTCAAAACTGTTAAACCAAACAAAGCCAGATTCACTCAAACCTTTACCTGATTCAATTAAGGATTCTTTAACCAAATCTTGTTGCTGCGCTTTACTCAAATTAGGGAAACAAATCTCAATATTTTTACGCACAACATGCTTGGATTGGCTGTTGGTTAAATATAAAAGACGACCAATCAAAGTGCCAATCAAGTGATTGAGCTTAAGCGGCATCATTGAAAACAGTTTTAAGAAAAATTTAACCATTCCAAAACCTTGTTAACTCTCATCCAACATAGGCTTCATGGCACTAAGCAAGTTCTTATATAGGCTTGGAACACGTTTTTCTTCACTTAATAACCACTTTTTAAAATAGGCGCGTTCGCTCGGCATACTAAAACACGCTGGGCAAGAATCTGGGATCACTGGCAAATCAGCAGACTTAGCAAAATCAGCCAATTGTCGCTCACGCACATACGCCATCGGGCGAATAACTCGCAAATCTTTATTGTCATTAATATAGTGTGCTTTCATCGTTTGAATTTTGCCATTATGAAACATTGACATCATTAAACTCTCACACAAATCATCTAGATGTTGCCCCAAAGCTAGGACATTGTACCCTTCCCTGCGCGCCACCTGATACATCAAGCCGCGTTTAATACGCGCGCAAAATGAACAATAAGAATCGCCCTTCATGCTTTTTTTAGCTTGCTCCATAATGGGAAATTCTTCAAAAAAATATGGTGTATCAAACTTCTTGAAAAAATCTTCTAATGCTTGAGGTTTAAAGCCTTCCACCTGTGGGTCGATCGTCACCACACCCAATTCAAACTTTTTGGGCGAAGTTGCTTGAAAATGACGCAAAATATGAAACAAACTGAGTGAATCCTTGCCACCTGACACTGCCAATAAAATTTTATCGCCCGCTTTAATCATGCTAAAATCCGCAATCGCTCGTCCGACTGGTTTAAGAAGTAATTTAGGTAGCTTTTGGTTCATCATTTTTGAAATTTTACAGTCTATTTAATAGCACGCCTAACTATTACCAAACAATGATAATGTAGCACCCTATCGGTGCATCGCAATAAACCAAATGCCATTAGTGAGCTAGGCTTTCATAGTCTTTAGGCTTTTTTTAAAGCCTAAGATAATCTGTGCCTATGGCATAAAAAATCAAGAACAGGATGTCTAGCTCAAGGGACAAAGAGTCAAATAAATGCCCTAGGGCAGTTTCTTGAGACTAAAAGATCTCACCTTCCAAAGTGTCACTGCCGCTTAATCCTTAATGCAACGAACGCTAAAACCGTCAGCACGATTACTTTCGTCGAAAGCCGCACTACCACTGTTGAATTTCAAATAAACAGCAAAAGAATTATTCTGAAAAGACCGAGTCCACATGCGGATATGACTACCAACAATGGCGTCAAGCTTGCCTGTTTTGCCAGCGCGGAAGCCAGCATTTGGCAACCTAAGGAAGCCGGCGAAGGGCGCCGTGACACCCTTGATATCAATAGTATCTGCTCCTAACTCTGCCTTAGTTGGCACGCTAAAGCCTACTGGGCAGATGTCATTAACTCCGCCGTCTGCCCAAGCGACTACTCTATTGTTACCACTAGAATCTGCGCTTGTCCAATCACTCTTGAAACTAACATTCTTGGAATCAATAAAATTACCACTTACTGGAGTGAGGGTAGTTGCCTGTGTTTGTGTTGTGGGTGAATCCTTAAGTTCATGCCCATCATCATTTCTACCCCATTGGTAGTAATGTCCATAAGCAGCACTGTCATTCGCTTTAGTGGCTACTTGTGTTGCACCGAGATTTCTATCAAGCCACACTCTGCCTGTCTTAGATGAGGTGATTATTTCATAAGTTAGTCCATTAAATACTATTGGGGTGTGTGTTTTAATACAACGAACGCTAAGCTGGAGGGTCTGATCAAGGTCTTGGAATCCCGCATTATTAACACCAGAGCCAACATCAGGGCCAATGCTCAAATGACGACCCTTCGTCGCATCTGACCCAACAGTCTTAGTCCACAAGAGGGCACCCACACCATGAATGCCAGCAGGTTCCGTCGTGCCATTGCCGTTATGACCCGCAGCTGGGATTTTCAAGAAGCTAGAGACAGCTACAGTAGCACCATTAATCTGGGTTGTGGTAGCAATGGTGGTATCTGCCGCTAGCTCTCCCTCAGTTGGCACACTAAAGCCTGCTGGACAGATGTCATCTCTACCAAATTCGTAGTAATCTCCATAAGCAGCACTGTCATCCACTTTAGTAGCTACTTGTGTTGCACCGAGATTTCTATCAAGCCATACTCTGCCTGTGTCAGGTGAGGTGACCAGTTTGTAAGTTAGTCCTTTAAACGATATTGTGTTTCCATCTCCGCCTTCAATCATTATTTTATTACTACGCTCGACCCAAGCAAGCGCGCCTAAGTCCATTTTGCGACTGTCTTTAAAGGCTTTGCTGGCAATGGCAAAGTTGGTGAATTTTTGTTTGTTGCCCAGTGGTAGTTTGACAGTGAGTTTGCCGTAACTTGTGGCATCCATAGTGTTGTTGTTTTCTTGACCTAGCTCAAAACTTACCGAAGGTGTGATCTCAATATCCACACCCAGAATATTACCTTTAATATCTGGACCTGCTTTAGTGTCCCAGTAATAATAAGTGCCTTTGATTTTTGCCCAAGGTAAGTAAGGGGCTTGACCGCTAAGCTTGACATCATAACCTGACCTACCCCTCTCTTTTACACTGTTGACTAATTTTTCGTCTGAAAATACATGGTATTTATTGATATTGGCACTAAAGTTAGCACGCTGGTATTCCAAACCAAGGCTTAAGCGTTTGTGCTTGGACTTGGACTCATAGTCGGTAAACACATTAATACCTGCGATGGCCATGTCGTTTTCTACCAATAGACGATGACCAACGCCTAAGTTAACTGTAGTGCGGCGACTATCAATACTTTTGCCAGAAGCGATGCTAGCTTGAATGAAAGTTAATGCTTTGCTATTGGCATCAAGCTCAGATATCGGCTGAATGGTTCTGAGGCTGTAATTTAGTTTTTTTGAGCTCAGTCCACCAATACTTACCTCGCTACGACCTGCACCAAATGCGTTTAAAAATGTATTGGCTTTGTTGTTCACAAAACCTTCGGTTTTGTTAATGGCTTGGTTTTTAATGTCTGTGGCAACCTTCTTGCCCAGTTGGTTGGTATTGCCTGAGTTGGTAGAACCTAGGGCGGCGCGAGTTGTGCCTGCGACTTCTTTGAGTAAAGTGGTGGCTTGGTTGTCTTTCTTGGTGGT
>NZ_UEXF01000015.1:21103-35308 GCF_900127505.1 thiotrophic endosymbiont of Bathymodiolus puteoserpentis (Logatchev)
CTGTCTTTAAAGGCTTTGCTGGCAATGGCAAAGTTGGTGAATTTTTGTTTGTTGCCCAGTGGTAGTTTGACAGTGAGTTTGCCGTAACTTGTGGCATCCATAGTGTTGTTGTTTTCTTGACCTAGCTCAAAACTTACCGAAGGTGTGATCTCAATATCCACACCCAGAATATTACCTTTAATATCTGGACCTGCTTTAGTGTCCCAGTAATAATAAGTGCCTTTGATTTTTGCCCAAGGTAAGTAAGGGGCTTGACCGCTAAGCTTGACATCATAACCTGACCTACCCCTCTCTTTTACACTGTTGACTAATTTTTCGTCTGAAAATACATGGTATTTATTGATATTGGCACTAAAGTTAGCACGCTGGTATTCCAAACCAAGGCTTAAGCGTTTGTGCTTGGACTTGGACTCATAGTCGGTAAACACATTAATACCTGCGATGGCCATGTCGTTTTCTACCAATAGACGATGACCAACGCCTAAGTTAACTGTAGTGCGGCGACTATCAATACTTTTGCCAGAAGCGATGCTAGCTTGAATGAAAGTTAATGCTTTGCTGTTGGCATCAAGCTCAGATATCGGCTGAATGGTTCTGAGGCTGTAATTTAGTTTTTTTGAGCTCAGTCCACCAATACTTACCTCGCTACGACCTGCACCAAATGCATTTAAAAATGTATTGGCTTTGTTGTTCACAAAACCTTCGGTTTTATTGATGGCTTTGTTTTTAATATCTGTGACAACCTTCTTGCCCAGTTGGTTGGTATTGCCTGAGTTGGTAGAACCTAGGGCGGCGCGAGTTGTGCCTGCGACTTCTTTGAGTAAAGTGGTGGCTTGGTTGTCTTTCTTGGTGGTGTTGCTCTGCTTGTGTGTGTAAGGCTTACTGAGGTCTAGATAGGCTTCTTTGTTTAGTACTTCTTTGCTAAGCTCTTCTTTGTTAGGTTGCTCAAAGTTATCAGCAGCAAAAGCATTAAAAGACAATGTGATTAACAGGCTAAGCGCAAAAAAGCGCTTGAGTTTGTTAAGCCCACTGGCAAGTGCCTGTCCAGCGATATTTTCTGTTGGGGTTGGTGTTAAAGTTTTAGAAGAAGTGTCTTGAAAAACATAAGGTAATTGGGTTTTTGTCATGGCGAATAATTGGTTTTATAATTAAAATTTTGACAGATTATACCATTGCCACCCCTATGCAAGTTTTTTTTGACTATCTTTGAGTGCCCCTAAAAACTTTGATGAAATTTTTTAAAACCTAAAACGCTACAATGCCTACATATGAAAATTGCTATATCAAGTTAGGTAAACAATATTATTATCTAGCGATCACACTCAGTATGTCCACATAGGCTCATCACTTTAATTATAAATGAATCCATTGTTTCTGTTGATTTAAAATTGCCTGATTCGCTCTAGTGTCAAGCGCTAAAGTGCAATGTGTTTTATCACCAAAAGCGATTGTTAATTGTATATCAGTTGATAACTCGTCTCTTAGGATGTTGATTTTAATGCTGTCACCTTCGCTACAAGCGTTGAGTGTTTTTTCTAACTCTTTAGCAACTACTTTATTATCATTAATACTGATAATTTTATCGCCAACATACAGTCCCGCTGTTTGTATGCAAGACGCATCAAGAATATGACTGATAACTGCATATTCTTGTGTTTTGTTAATACCTATACCAAACTTTGATAAATCGTCTTTTTTGTGGCTAAATTTACAGTTTACGCCGACATACTCAAAAGCTTCTTTCAATGGTAACTCGTCCACGCCGTATAAATATGCATCAAAAAACTGACTAAAATTGCTTTGTGTTAGGTGCTCAATAACTTTTTGTACGGTATTGTCTTCTAACCCAGTGGTTTGGTAATTGCCCCAAATCAAGCGCAATACATCATCTAATGAATACTTATCATCAGTACGCTTGCGTATTTCAATGTCAAGCACAAACGCTAATAACGCACCTTTGGTGTAATAACTAACAATTGCATTTGGTGCATTCTCATCTTGTTGATAAAATTTTGTCCATGCATCAAAACTAGACTGCGCTAACGATTGCTTAAAGCGTCCACGCCCTTTCTGCACTCTGCTGATGGTTTGCGCCAATAGCGTGAGATATTGCTCAACAGAAAGTATCCCTATGCGTAGCAACGACAGTTCATCATAGTAGGAGGTAAAGCCTTCAAATATCCACAGTTGCTCGGTATAGTTCTCACAACTCATATCCAACTCATGAAAACTGGCAGGCTTGATGGTTTTTATCCACCAAGCATGGAAATACTCGTGTGAGCAAAGCGCTAAAAAGCGTGTGTATTCAGGTGTAATATCTTTTTGCTCTAAAGTTGGCAACTCTTTTCTAGCGCAAATTAAACTACTGGATTTTTTGTGCTCTAGACCGCCATAATCTTTGCTTGTTACCAAGGTTAAGAATAAGTAATCATCAAATGGAATATTGCTGCCAAACAAACCAATATGATGTTCACAAATGCATATCAAATCAGCCCTTAATCTGTCAATATCAGTTACATGTTCACCAGTAATGGTCATCGCGTGCGAGATATTGCCTACATTAAACTCAAAACGCGTGAAGTCTGCCATCTCAACGGGATGATCAATTAAATCTAGGTAGTTGTTGGCTGTATAAGTCTCTGTATTTTTTTGCTTATTTTTCAGTGTTAAACTCGTAGCACAAGCCCAATTACCTAGCACCTCATCTGTTGGGTAGTTGATTTGCACTTCGCAAATATTATCCTCAAAACCAACAGGCTGTAAAAACACACTACTGCCATTAAAGAACGCACGCTGATTAGTCAAATAGGCACAACGCACTGACAAATCAAAAGCATAAATTTCATATTCCAAAGTAATGCTATCGGCACATGGGTAAGCAACCCAGTGATTCTTGTCTAACTTTTTAATCTCAATAGATTTACCACAACTATGTGCGTGAATGCTAACGATGTGCTTGGCAAAATCACGAATTAAATAACTGCCAGGAATCCAGTTTGGCAATAAAAACACTTGTCCCAACGGATTGGGGTTATCAAGGGTTAAGCATACTTGGAATACATGCGCACTCGTGTCTTTAGGGGTTATTTGATACTTAATGGGGGTTTGATTCATGGTACTAATTGGTCAATGCTGGCTTTAAACTCAAGTATGGCTTTTTGATAATTTTTGGCAACTTGTGCATAGCTTAACTTTACGACTTGCTCATTATTTTGAGCATTGATAACAAAACTAGCCTGTCCATTACCATTGCTATAACGCTGTTTTTCTTCAGCAGTGCGTGCTTTGGCTATTTTGATTTGTGCTTGATTGGCGTGCATCATTTTCTCTAACAATTGGATTTTTTCCTTTAGCGTCTTAGCCTGTGTGTAAATATCTAACAATTGCTCGCGCTTGGATTGCACTAAGATTTCCAATTCTATATTGGTTTTTTTAATGTTACTATCCGCCTCAATACCACCTATCGGATAAGACAAACCCAGCCCCACCTTCCAAGTGGTGCTTTGATTACTCAATGATTTTGAATAATTAGTATTCTCACCTGCGCTACTAATACCAAGCTTTAAATCTAATTTTGCCTTAGCGGTATTTTTAAAACTAAGTAATTGGCGTTTTAATATTTTCTGCGATAAATTGTTGATTTTTAACACTCTAGAATTCTTTGATAAATAGGCTTTTAGTGCTATCTCACTAGGCTTATAAATTTTATAAAAATCTGTGCTAGCCACTACTTTCTCAAAATCTAAATCTAGCGTAACGGCAATTTCATGACGCAAAAGCATCAAATCTTGCTGTGCTTGTAACAGTTTTTGGTTTGCTGTCTGATAAGCATCTTGTTGCAACAAAACATCCACCTTTTCAACCACTGAAGCATTATATTTCTTATTTACCAATGCTAATTCTTTTTCGCTCAACGCCAATCGACGCTCATTGATTGATTGTTGCTCTTGTGCATATGCCAAATCAATAAAACGACTTAATTTTCCCAAAATAAAGCCTTCTTCTGCTTCTAGTCGCTGCAAAGTATTTTGATTGATGGCAATTTGCGCCACATCACCACTCAAGCGATCATTAATACCGCCTTTATTGCGCAATAGTGGATAAGTATAATCTAGTGAAAACCCGTTGTTTGTTGTATCGGTACTTTTGCTTTTGTCTTTCCAGGTGTGTTTAAGGGTGATATCACTACCAGTATTGGTATATTTCCTAGTTGCAGAGAGTCCAATTGAAGCTGTATCTAAATTAGAAGTAGTCATTGATATATCACCGCTATTCTTGTGTTCACTTTGATACAAGCTCTCAAGTGCAATCACCCAATCTTCATTGGCTTTAGTAGCACGCTTTTCAATCAGTTTAACCTTACTGGATAACGCTTGTTGATTGAAAAAAGGATGGGTTGCTCGCAAGCGCTCAACAAAGCCTTGCTCAGTTAATGCTTGAACATTAAGCGGACCTAATAATACAGTCATGATTAGAATTTTCTTCACTTATTCACCGCTTTTTTAATCTCATTAATAATAGCATACAGTTTCTTGCTTGTGGTATCAACCACCACATCTGCGACCTCCTGATAAAACCCTTCTCTGGCTTCCAATAAATTACGCAGTGTTTTTTCTCTATCGTCTGATTGTTCTAGTAAAGGTCTCGCCTTAGACTGGGCAGTGCGTTTAACCAATTGCTCAACACTGGATGATAAATACACCACAAAACATTCTTTTTTAAGTAAGGCACGATTGGTTTCTTTAATAACAATACCACCACCTGTAGCAATCACGATATTAGGGATTTTGCACAAATCCTTAAGTATTTGTATTTCACGCTGACGAAATCCACTTTCACCTTCTATATCAAAAATATAGTCAATTGCTACGCCAGTACGCGTTACGATCTCAAAATCTGTGTCAAAAAAATCGCGTTTCAACACACAGGCAAGTCGACGACCAACCGATGTCTTGCCAGAGCCCATTGGGCCAACTAAAACGACATTTTTGATTGACTTAGCCATAAATAAAACTTTAAAGTAAAAAGAGCTTAGATTAACTCGTATTTTGAGCCACAATACGGACAAACAGCATGGCCCTGCTCATTAAACTGCATATACACCTTGGGGTGCATATGCCACTTTTGAGCATCCTTAGGTGGACAGCAGATAGGCAAATCATCCTTTTCTACCGCGTTGTAACTTACATTTTTTTGTTGGAAACCATCAACATTTGACATCTTAGCAACCTCCCTTACTAATCCACTGTTTGTATTTGTCATTACGACCATATACGCAGTCAAAATATAAGGCTTGTAATTTCTCAGTAATCGGCCCGCGTGTGCCTGAACCAATCGTACGGTTATCCAGCTCACGAATAGGGGTTAGCTCTGCTGCTGTACCCGTAAAAAACGCTTCATCAGCACAATACACTTCATCACGAGTGATGCGTTTTTCAATGACTTTATAACCTAAATCCCTTGCTAAAGTAACAATTGTATCACGGGTAATACCTGCTAACGCTGAAGTTAAATCAGGGGTGTAAATCATACCATCACGAATGATAAAGACATTCTCGCCACTGCCTTCTGCAACAAAGCCATCAACATCCAATAATAAGGCTTCATCGTAGCCATCTGTCAATGCTTCTTGTAGTGCTAACATTGAGTTAATATAATTGCCATTAGCCTTGGCCTTGGTCATAGCGATATTGGCATGATGACGCGTAAAACTTGAGGTGCGAACACGCAAGCCATTCTTCATATTATCCTCACCTAAATACGAACCCCACTCCCACGCAGCAATAATAGTGTGAACCTTTAAGCCATCAGCACGCAAGCCCATACCTTCTGAGCCATAAAAACACATTGGACGAATGTAGGCGCTGTCTAAATTATTCTTAGTCACAGCTTCTCTTTGTGCTTGGTTAATCTCATCTTTAGAATAACCAATGTCCATATTCATAATTTTGGCGGAGTTAAACAATCTGTTGGTATGTTCTTCAAGTCGGAAGATGGCTGTGCCGTTATCAGCTTGATAAGCGCGCACTCCTTCAAATACACCCATACCATAGTGCAGTGTATGAGTCAACACATGGATTTTAGCCTCACGCCAATCAACCCACTCACCATCAAACCAAATCAAGCCATCTCTATCATCAAATCCAGTCATTTTCTATTCCTTGTCTAATTCAAATGCACTATGCAATGAGCGTACCGCCAATTCTAAATATTTTTCATCAATCACAACTGATATTTTAATCTCACTCGTAGAAATCATTTGAATATTCACATTCTCTTGGTGCAATACCTCAAACATCTGCGCGGCAATACCTGCATGTGAGCGCATACCAATACCCACCAAAGATACCTTAACCACTGTGCTATCGCTCTGCACTGCTTTGGCATTCAAGTTACCACAAACATCCTTTAAAATCTTTTGCGCCTTATCGAAGTCACTTCTATGCACAGTAAAAGCAAAATTTGTCAACCCTTCACGCGCTGAAACACTTTGCACAATCATATCCACTTCAATATTTGCCTCACTAATTGGCTTTAGAATCTTATGCGCAATACCTGGCTCATCTGGCACACCGATTAAACTGAGTTTTGCCTCATCTTTATTGTGTGCAATCCCTGATATAACTGCTTGTTCCATAATGTTTTCCTCACTGGTGATTAATGTGCCTGTCGGATTATCAATCAGTGATGATAACACCCGTAAAGGCACTTTGTATTTTGATGCAAACTCAACGCTACGAATCTGCAAAACCTTTGAGCCAAGCGATGCCATCTCTAGCATCTCTTCATAACTCACTGACTTCATTTTTCTGGCATTTGGTTCAATGCGAGGGTCGGTCGTATAAACCCCATCAACATCAGTATAAATCTGACATTCGTCGGCTTTTAGTGCCGCTGCCAAGGCAACTGCTGTGGTGTCTGAGCCACCACGCCCTAATGTAGTGATATTACCCTGTTCATCTACACCTTGAAAACCTGCAACCACCACAACCTTACCTTCATCAAGACTAGTATGAATACGCTGGGTGTCAATTGACTTAATACGCGCCTTGCCGTGCTCAGAATCTGTGGTGATTCTAATTTGTGATCCCGTATAAGAAATCGCATCACAACCAAGCTGTTGCAACGCCATAGAAAGCAAGGATATGCTCACCTGCTCACCTGTAGTCAACAAAACATCCATTTCTCTTAAAGACGGTGTGTCTTGAATTTCTTGTGCCAATGCAGTCATACGATTGGTTTCACCACTCATTGCAGACACGCTAACAACCAGCTTATTGCCAGTAT
Source organism: thiotrophic endosymbiont of Bathymodiolus puteoserpentis (Logatchev) (assembly GCF_900127505.1). NCBI lineage: Bacteria > Pseudomonadati > Pseudomonadota > Gammaproteobacteria > thiotrophic endosymbiont of Bathymodiolus puteoserpentis (Logatchev). The sequence goes on from NZ_UEXF01000015.1 coordinate 28,391, forward strand.
CAGCAAAGGCTTTAACTTTTTTGGCAACAGCTTGAATGCGCTCTATTGAGCCAACCGAAGTACCACCATATTTTTGAACAATTAATGCCACGAACAAGAGGAAATTAAAATAATCTTTAAATTATACCGTTACTGTGACGCATAAAAATGCCTTAGGCGAAGAAAAAATCAGTAAAATAAATCACTCACTATTCTTTATATTTACAATTTATGCAATTTAACTTATTCACCCTAATATTTTTAATAGCCACATTCTCTTATGTGGTCACAATGATGTGGCTCAACACACGACAAGTAAAGTCTATGCTCAATTCATTTGACAAGGTACCCAACGAGTTCGCAGAAAAAATCACCCTAGAACAACATCAAAAAGCCGCTGATTACACCACAGCTAAGTTAAAAGTTAACCACTTAGAGATACTGTTTTCAACAGGGGTGTTATTGGTTTGGACATTAGGTGGTGGTTTGGATTACTTAGATGGTATTTGGCGCTCTTTAATGAATGACACACTCTACATTGGTGTTGGCTTTATTATTAGCCTAATGGTGATTGGCACACTCATTGATTTGCCATTTAGTTTGTATCGCACTTTCGTTTTAGAAGCAAAATTTGGCTTTAATAAAACCACGGTAGGTACACTCGTTGGTGATATGGTTAAGGGCTTTATGTTGGCTTTGGTTATTGGCGCACCGTTGTTATATGTCATCTTATATTTGATGAATGCCATGGGTGAATACTGGTGGCTGAGTGTTTGGTTATTACTCTCAGGTTTTTCTTTATTGATGTTATGGCTCTATCCTACTTTTATTGCACCACTATTTAACAAGTTCAAACCCTTAGAAAACCAAGAACTTAAAGTTAAGATTGATAATCTACTAGAGCGCACAGGTTTCAAAAGTGATGGTATTTTTGTCATGGATGGCTCCAAGCGTTCATCACACGGTAACGCTTATTTTACTGGCATTGGTAAAAACAAACGAATTGTGTTTTTTGACACCTTACTCAAAGGCATGGAAGACAAAGAAGTAGAGGCAATTTTGGCACATGAATTGGGGCATTTTCATCACCAACATATTCGCAAACAAATTATTATTTCATTTCTGACTTCCTTGTGCGGTTTAGCGCTGTTGGGCTATCTAATCAAGCAGTCTTGGTTTTTCCATGGCTTAGGTGTTAGTGAGATGAGTGACTACGCTGCTTTAGTATTGTTTAGTTTAACGATGCCAATGTTTAGTTTTGCCATCGAACCCATTAGCAATGCCTTTTCACGAAAACACGAATTTGAAGCCGATGCCTTTGCTGCAAAACATACCAATGCTGATGACTTGGTATCAAGCTTAGTTAAATTATATCGCGATAACGCATCAACATTAACACCAGATAGACTATACTCAGCATTTCACGATTCACACCCCAGTGCATCTATTCGTATTAATCACTTAAAAGAGGCAACATAATGAAAAAACTATTGCTAATAATCACTCTGTTATCCACCACAGCCTTTGCCAATGAAGGTAAGGCAATACATAATAAGGGCAAAGAACTACACAATGAATCTTGTATTGCTTGTCATATGATTACACATGATGATGATTTTTACACGCGTAAAAATAGAAAAATGGATACCTTGCCAAAACTTACTGGACAAGTCAGCAAATGTGTACAAGCTTTTAGCATTGGATGGTTTCCTGATGAAGAGAAATCTGTCGTAGAGTATCTTAATAAAAAATACTACCAATTTAAAAAATAACACCTTGTCTCTGACTCGTCGACAAAAATGGCGACTTGAAAAAATCCAAGCCGAGCGTATTGCTAGAGCCAATAAGGTGGCAGACAACTCTCAAGACTTAAACACCGATGCTAAAGCACAAACGGGGCTGGTGATTACCCGCTATGGTCAACATCTATTGGTAGAAAGCAACTCAGGCAACCTAGTACAATGCACTGCTAGACGCAATATTGATTTATCGGTTGCTGGCGACCAAGTTATTTTTCAAGCAACTGATAACAATAAAGGCATTGTTACTGCCTTATTTAAGCGTGACAATACACTAAAGCGTTCAAACAAATTGATTGCTACTAATATTGATGAACTGTGCTTGATAGTAGCAATCGAGCCACATTATCAATTTGATTTGATTGATCGTTATTTAATCGTTGCAGAGAACCAAAATCTACCCATTCGACTTATCGTCAATAAAATCGAGCTAAGTAGCAATATTAAGCAAGTCAAAATCGACTTTGCTATGTATGAAGCTATCGGCTATCCAGTGAGTTATTTAAGCGTAAAAGCACAAACAGGTATCGATACACTAAAAGCTCAACTCAATGACAAGACGCAAATTTTCTTAGGGCAATCAGGCGTGGGTAAATCTTCTTTGATTAATGAGCTTATTCCTGAGTTAAACTTACGCGTCAATCAAATATCAACCAAAAGCAAGCTCGGTAAACACACCACTACCAACACTACGCTCTATCATATTCCCTCAGGTGGTGATTTAATTGACTCTCCAGGTGTTCGTGAATTTCACTTAGATAATTTGAGCAATAAAGAAATTCTCAACGGATTTAAAGAATTTAAACCGTTTATCAATCAATGCAAGTTCAGAAACTGCGCACATATCAATGAGCCTAATTGCGGTGTTAAGAATGCACTAGAAACAGATGACATCCACCCAAAGCGCTATGTAAGTTATCTAGCGTTAATCACTTAAATTGAAAAGCCCGACACCTTAATTAATTAAACTCCATTTGTTTAAAAATACGCGCAGCATTTTGTCTATGTAGTTCACGATAAGTCCCCCAATCTCTATAAACAGACTGATCAATATGATAAGCATCTGCCAAATCACCATCATTCTCTAAGATTTTTTCAACTTCATCATACATATACGATAAATAATTTTTGGTGAATTTAGTAACTGTTGCCAAATCAGTCGGCTCACCATGTCCAGGGATAACAACCCCAGGTCTTAATGCTTCAATCTTGTCCCAAGTCTTAATCCACGCCGCAATATCAGTGTGTGGGAATACGGGCAACATCCTCTCATTAAACGCTGTATCACCACTAATCAGTAATTTCTCTTTAGCTAGCCATAATTGAATGTCATCTGGCGAATGTGACGCGCCAATATGCATTAATTCAATCTTAGTATCGCCCATTGTCAAATCAAACTTCTTGTCAAACACCACATCTGGACGAATAACAACGGTGCTAATGAGTTTGTCTTTTTGTCGACTTAAAGCACGCAAATAAATGGCTTCGCCTTTTTTCGCAATCTCTTTATCTGCTTCTTTATGTGCAATAATAGTAGCGCCTTGCTGTTTCCAATAATTAGCACCCAAAATCGCATGACCCTGAGAATTTTCAAGCACGACATACTTTACACGCTGTTTAGTGATTTTCTTAATCTCATCGTGCATTGCCTTAGCCACAAGATAGCTACCACCCGCATTAAATACCAATACGCCATCAATTGTGACAATAAATGATAAATTGTTATTATGATTTGAATTTTCATAAGTGCCTGGCTGTGTTGCACCAACTGCTGTATAAACATTCTCAATCACTTTAACAGGCTTTCTGTATAAAATATTATTAGGTTCATAATCACTAACTTTAACTGGATTAAGCTCTTGCTTCCAAGTCAAAAAACCATCCTTATAATTCTTCACATTCGTATAACCCAACGCCATTAAGGTTCTAGCAGTCAATGGCGAACGAATGTTACGACCACAGTACACGACAATAGGTATATCTTTAGTTTTTGCATAATTAGTAATTTGCATCTCTATCCAGCCACGAATAATATTGACATTCTGAGCGCGTTTAATCGTACCCGTATGCTTGATCTCAAACGGTGCGCGCACATCAATCAACAACACGCTTGGATCATTGTCTAGAATTTTTATCAACTCTTCCGTATTGATATTGACCAGTGGTTGTTTGGTAGATTTTGGCCTATCAATAGTTTTAATATTGGGACTTTCAACAACAGGCGCAGACTTTTTACTAGAATCTGAAAACCAATCACTGAAAGAAACGTTAGCATTTGCAAAAATAAAAATCGTGGTAATTATTATAAAATAGCGCATAGACGCTCCATTAATAAGTTAATTGAAAATTATGACACAAATAAGACAACATTGTTAGCAAAAAAATTAATTTTTACACCCCACTGTTGCGCTAAATAACGCATCGTTTGCTTAGAGAAAAAACAAATATGTGTTGGGTCGTTTTTGTAATACCAAGTGGGGAAGTCCGTTTCTTTCGTTATCATCTGCGTCATGATTGCCAAAACACCACCTTTTTTCAATAGTGTAAAAAAACGATTAAACTCAAATCTGGGCTCACTCAAATGCTCTACCACTTCAGTAGCGGTAATAAAATCATACTGATTGCTAAAAACTTCTGGATTATTGGCATAAAATTTATCAAATAAATCCACTTGATGCCCTTGTTTTTCAAACATTAACGACAAAGTTGGCCCTGGTCCACAGCCAAAATCCAAACCTTTTGCACCTTTTTTAATGTGTGCTATCACTGGATCAAATACTTGAGATAAAAATGCTTGATAAGCACTGTCATTAGGATTATTCTGGTGCTTGTCATAGCGAAATTTTTCTTCTGTATCGCTCAAATGATACTCCTTTGTCACAAACACCAACTCGCACCGAGAACAACTTAAATAATTGGCATTTTTACCTTGATAATAAGGTGTTATATTTTGAGATTGGCACAATGGGCAATGCATAAAATAAGAAAACAATAAATTTTATTAAATTAGAAGTCTTCTAAACTCATAAAGTTGGTGTTTTTAATGTGAACAAGAATCACCATGAGTGTGAATATGCCCATGCTCTAATTCTTCTTTGGTTGCATCTCTTATACCTTCAATACTAACGCTAAAACTCAGCGTCTGCCCTGCTAAAGGATGGTTGGCATCAATGATTACACTGTCTTTGTTGATTTCTGTTACACGAACAACAAGTGGATTACCTTTCTCATCTTGAGATTGTAAGTCCATACCTACAACAAGATTGTCAATGCCTTGCAAAGCTTCCTTTGGAATTTCTTGAATGGCTTCAAAATGATGCTCGCCATAAGCCTCTGCTGGCTCAACGCTAACATCACAAGACTCGCCAACCTTCATTCCTTCTATCGCTTTTTCTAAACCAGGAATGATATTACCATGACCCTGCAAAAATGGCATTGGCGCTTGGCCTTTTGATGAATCAAGCACATCACCTGTATCGTTTTTTAGGGTGTAGTGCATTTCAACGACTTTGTCTTTTTTTACTGTCATTTTTATATTCTCCTTTGCGTAAAAAAGGGCTTCCTTTTTTGGAAACCCTTATAGTGTATGGCGGGGCGTGAGCGATTTGAACATTCAACCAGCGGATTAAAAGTCCAATGGTTCCTTTAAATTAATTTCAGTTAGAGAAGCACTTCTACTTGTGTTAGCGTTGATTATAGTAGCATTTCTTAAAAATGCAAGTATTCTTATAAAATACATCTTTTTAATAAAAAGGAATAAAGTATGAGATTGCAAGAATTAGTCACTTTACACACAAAAGAAAATATATTAGCTGAAGCAACAACCATCAAATACCATTCTGTTGTTTCAATATTCATTAAAGACACAAATATTAATCTTGTTTCATCCATAGACCACGAAACAATTTTAAACTGGAGAGACAATATCTTAAATCGCTCAAGTGCAGGTAACTGGAATAATTATCATAGGCATTTAAGAGCTTTACTACAAACTGCAATAAAATTTAAAGTTATCAAAGAAAACCCTTTTACAAAGGTCAAGTCTATTACTCATTATCCCGATAAAAAGTATTTATTAAGTGTCAGGTTTCACCACGTTATTCCCTACTTTCAAAAACCACACTCCGAAACATATCAGGCTTTCTGATAAACAAATCAGGCTTCAAATTATACCAATACTCTAAAGCCTCATAAGGCGTCCTTACCTTAATCTCTTTTCTAAGTCCACCATGTCCACGATTAAAATTATAAAAAATCAAAAACTTGTTCAAATCTTGCTTCATTTCATCAATGTTTTGATACGTTATCGCCTTAACTGTTGCATTCTTAATCGTGCCATTGACGCGCTCGACCATGCCATTGGTTTTAGGGGTTGCAGGCTGTGTTAATCGATGCTCAATCTCACTGCGTGAACAGAGTTTGTCAAATTTGTGTTTACCACTAACTTGCTTGTCTTTAGTGACAAACTTATCAGTAAACTCTAAGCCATTATCAGTTAATATATGCGTAATTGTAAAAGGATAAAAGTCCTTGCAATTATTAAGGAACTCAACGGCATTGATAGCGGTTTTATTCTCATAAATCTCAAAATAAAGCACCCTAGTAGCACGATCAATGGCAACAAACAAATATTGCTTCTTACCCGCTAGTTTTGGTAAATAGGTAACATCAATGTGTAAATATCCAGGCTCATATTCCTTAAATGTAGAGGCTTGTTGTTTCTTTTCTTGTGGCACTCGGTTAATGCCAAAACACACCAAAGTGCGATATACATTACTCCTATTGGCATTTGGCATGCAGGCAACAATACTATCAGTTAAGTCATCAAGTTCTAACCAAGTGAGGGTTCGTACTACTCGAATAATCTCACGCTCGGTCTCATTTAAAGCGTAGTGTATTGTCTTTGGTCTTGAGGTTTTGTCTTTAACAAAATCACGACTCTTCCATTTGGCAATGGTTTTAGTGCTAACACCAAAGCGGTGTGCTAAGGTAGTATTCGAAGCCTTAGCCCCGTGTATAATCGCTCTTGAATGTGCATTAGTATTCGCATTCATGTGGTAGTTCTGTTTCATATATTCTCCTTTTTGTAGTAGAAAAAAAGTTAATATGTTACGGCAACTACCACCCTAATTTAGGGGGG
>NZ_UEXF01000015.1:37622-40230 GCF_900127505.1 thiotrophic endosymbiont of Bathymodiolus puteoserpentis (Logatchev)
TTATCGCTACTATAAACAGCCTTTAAGATAAATACATCTATGCTATTGTCATAATAATTAACATACACATAGTTGTCACCAATTTTACCTTTACGATCATTTTGACCCCAATGATTCATGCTAAGAATCATGTCGAATTTGTTGCGAGCATCTTGTGGTGTTGTGTCTCCTAAGTAAACCCAATATGGATTATGTGTTCTATCGGTAGGAAAGTACCCGTATGCTTTGTCTTCATTAAGTCGAATAAGTCCAAAATATTCTGTTGAATAATCGTATGGGTTGTTATAAACATACAAATCACCAATCTTTGCCTTTTTGTTACTATTAAAATCAGACCAATGATTTAATTCAACATAAAATTGATTCAACCATTCTCTGATGTTTGAACTCCCTAATCGAGGGTAATAATTGGACGCATTGATAACGCCAAGAATGTAATATTCGTTATTTTTTTTAAAAGTAACGGCACCGCCATTGTCTCCAGCTTTAGTAAGGGATTGGTGTGATTGGTACGCCTTAGCTGGGGGTTGTATACAAAAATAACTGCCGTCATTAACCCCTTCCCCTTCAGGACAGTTTTTGGCTGGCCTAATCTTTCTGACAAGGGAATCAAAGGAATAATACAACTCACCTATATACGGGTATTTGTCAGCGTAACCGAAAATAAATTGATGTGAATCCCCCCAAAAACCAAATAAAGTCAAAGCGGTTTTGTTAGCGAATGCTGCCCGTTCTTGATTTATTGTTGGTATTTTTACAAAGTTAATATTATCTCCAACAACAGCCTTTTGCAATTCTAAAATGGCTAAATCCTCATGGGCTGTTTTGTCTGCTCTAAGTTTTTGATCTGATTTTAATGCTCCAAACTGGTGAATTTCCTTTACTCCGTAGGGCTGGTTGTTGTAATAAACTGTTATATCAGAACCCAAACAATGTTTTGAAGTTATTACTATTGTTCTAGAAAGAAGAGAGCCTGAGCACAGATTCTTATCATCTTGAATGCGAACTTGAAAATTAACATCAGCATCGCTAGATTTATGATGCATTTTGTCAAAAGCAAATGCGGGCTTTGCTAATGTAACCATTAGTCCAATTAATATAAAAAATGTTAATTTATATGATTTTTTTAAAGTATTTTCTTGATAATGCATATTGCCTCTCTAATTTTTTGATGATTAAATAATTGTTAGTTTTTTAGTATGTTTTCTATTCTAAAAACCAACTCCTGAAACATATTAACAAGCTCTTATGTAGCTGTGGATTATTTGTAGTTTGTATAAAATTCCACTTTGATTCTTTTTGTATTTTGTAACAACTGAAAGAAAAGTTATATTGTACTGATATTTAATCCCTTGTGGGAAATTATTGAAAATAAAAAAATCACAACATAATTCCCAAATCCAAAAATAGAACCACCCAAACCCACAATCAAAATCAAAACCAAAAAAAAACTCACTCTATTCAAATCCTGTACCCACCAAAACACAAACATTTTCTCTAAATTTGACGAAATGGGTGTAAATTAGCCAATATTTTGAGATTCTTGTATTAACCCAGTGTGATTTAGGGATAGGGAATGCAGAAAATAGTGCATTTTTATCTAAAAATAAGAATAATAGCTAGCTATTTACCGAGTTTTTGGTGGAAAATGCGCTATCTTACATGGGTTTTATAAATTATATTGGGTTAATACAGGGTCTCAAACAAGATTCAACAATCTAAAATTGCTTATTTCGAATAAGCTAAACCCTAAATTCAAATTCTAGTTGAAACATTCCTACTGCGTTTTCTTTATTTAGTCGCCCCTTAAAAACCACCCCAACCAAACCAAAACCACCCATTTTCCCAACCATCTAAATCAACAAAACTGCTTTTTATCCAGCACCACAAAAAACCTTAGGTATTTTACAAAAAATAAGCCCAGTTTTTGCCAAAACAAAAAAATAGTGGCTATCACCAGCCATTTTCTCAAATTCCAAGCACAGGCAGCCATTAAAACATTAATCTCATCACCAACTTGCCCTTTGAGTAGGTTTCTAGAGAGTCTAAAATCTGATTTAAGATGTCCGATAATCGGCTCAATCGCTGCGCGTCTTTTACACAGTTTGCGCTTTTTGTCTTGTTGATAACGATTGTCTCGCTTAAGGGCTTTTTTAGGCAGGATGATGTTTGCACCGAGCACTACCTTTGCACCAACATAGCCTCGGTCGCATACCGCTTGTTTGATGGGTTTGTTTCTGTTGCTATTAGCATGGCTTATGGCAACATTTAAGGTTTTTGAGTCGTGAATATTTTTATCATGACTGGCTACGCCAACAATGATGTTTGTGTCTTTGGTTGAGACGATTGAGACTTTATTGCCATACTCGTATTGTTTGTGGTCTTTGCCTTTGGCAATGACATACACATCAGGCTCGTGCAATGAATAGATCTTGTTCTTATCTTTGGGTTGTTGTGCTAATACTTGTTGGTAAAACAAAAAATCTTTTTGATAAGTTTCAAACAGGCTGTGTGTGTGAAGTTTGCGTTGCAATTCTCTGATGAGTTTGTTGGCAATAGTTCTTAGGCGGGTTAAGGCTTTTTTAGCTTTGGCACGCTTTTTAACATG
>NZ_UEXF01000015.1:42249-47184 GCF_900127505.1 thiotrophic endosymbiont of Bathymodiolus puteoserpentis (Logatchev)
TAAATCTTAGTATAGCCACTACCAGAGGGCGCGCGCGCACCCCCCCAATCCGAATCACCCCACGCCTTGATTGAGCCATCGGCTTTAAGGGCGGCAAAGGCATATCCATTTGAATAAATCTTGGTATAGCCACTACCAGAGGGCGTATGTATGCTTCCATAATACGGATCACCCCATGTCGTAATTGAGCCATCGGCTTTAAGGACGGCAAAGGCCCGCTTATTAGCGTAATTTGGTGCATTATTAACCCCATTAAAATCATTCTGAGTACTAGAATAATCCATTTCAGTAAAATGCAAAGGATCAACACCCATAACCTGAACTTCTGCTAGAGACAAATAGTCATTATCAAGCAACTGGATTCTAACATAGCGACCTTGTTTGCCTGATGCGTCTAGTTGAATAATTTTTTTGGGATTAGGTGCAACATGAAAATCTTGTTGATAGATGTGGGTGCTAAAATCTGCTTTATTAGAAATACTAACCTGGTAGTTGCTTAGTCTATTTACACAACAATCAGTACGGTTGTAGATAATGATTTGCTTGATATTTTTCTTGCCACCTAGATCAACCTGCCACCAAGCGCCTTGTTCATGTTCGGTACTGGATGTACTTCTATTGGAGAATTTACCATCAGTGTTGCCATCTACTGCATAGCCAGCAACAGCAAAGACAGCGTGTAGATATGTGCTGGATTGTGTGGCAGGTTTTCCAAGGGCTAGATTGGTAGTACCGACACCAACAGTAATAACAACAGTTGCAGTGTCCTGACCACGACGACCAACTGCAGTTACAGTATAAGTTACTGAATCAGATGCGACAATTGGCATTCCAGAGATGGTTCCAGTTTTTTCATTAAAGGATAAGCCATTGGAGATAGCAGGAGAAATTAAGTAATAAGAAGCATCATCACCTCTATTAGAGATGGCAACAGGTGTAATAGTAGTTCCAGCAGTAGCATTAACATGATTAGTGCTGAATGTAATGAGTGGACCTAGTACAACACTAAAAGCATTTAAAGAGACTGAAAAGATAGCGACTGCAAGGAGTTTAGTTAGTGTGTTTAGTGTGTTTAGTGTGTTTGATATGTTTTTCATTTTTAAAAAAATAAGTATTAAAAAAATTTTACTATAACATTTAAAAATAATTTTGTCAAGGTCTTTTATACGCCCCTCCAAAAAAATCCAAAAGAAACCCCTGCGTTAACCCAGTCTTAGTCCTGCTAGGACAAGGTTCAAAGAAATCACCAAAAAAAATCCAAAAAGAGACTCTTGCATTAACCCAGTCTTAGTCCTGCTAGGACAAGGTTCAAAGAAATCACCAATTGGACAAAAATTGGATTTTATCAATCACCCCTATTTACGCAAAGATTTCTATTAGCTTAACTTATTCGAAATAAGAAAGTTTGGATTGTTGTCTAAAATTGTTGGGGTTTTGTAGTTGACTTAACGCCTTAGTGTTTAACAAAATCAACCACACTTTTGATTCCCACCCGATAATTTTCATCATGCCAACCTGCTCCAATTATTGTAAAGTCGGTAGTATAGGCGCCTGTTGGTAAATCAGGATTAGATTCAGGATCAAAACTGACTCTGACTTGACCAAAACCACGCTGCACGCCATCATTCATTTTTAGCCAACCGTAAGGCCCTTTCTTTTGCACATCCAATACCGCCTGATATTTAACACCTGTGCTATTGGTTGCTATAACAGTAATTTTAGATACGCCTGTATTTCCACTCCATAGACTCTGTTTTGCTCGGGTAAAGTCCGAACGAACAACATTAGGCTGTTCGGTAGGTATGTAAAAATAAACACTGGAATCCTTTGAAGGGGTTTTTTTGGAATAATTGCCTGAAATCTGATTAAGACCAATCTTTTCTAGCTTTAATACGCCATGATTGTTATTCTGGTAGGGGTAAATTTCATTTTGAATAAAATCCTTATAAATGGTAATGTCTAACTTTGCCTTAATAAAAGCCCGATAATCAGAATCGTGCCAACCAACTCCGATTATCATAAATTCGGCAGTATAACTATTTGCTGCTAAATCAGGATTGTCATCAAAGTGAGCACTAACTTTTACTTGCCCATAATCGCGTTGCACGCCATCATTCATTTTTATCCATTTATCGCCAAATTTCTTTTGCACCCGCAATACTATTTGTTGCTCATAGCCATTTTTATCAATCGCCCAAACAATAACTTTAGATGCACCTGGGGATCCGTCCCATAAACTTTCTTGCACTTGTTCAAAGTCTGAATAAGCCACACCATCCTGTACAGGTACGATAAAGTAAACGCTAGAATTGCCTGATGGTGTTTTTTTAGAATAATTAACTGAGGTTTGGTTAAGTCCAATAGTGTCCACATCTAGTTGGTGCTTAAAATGACTTGCGTCCCTTTTCTTTCTCTCGAAAAGAATGGAAAAGTAGGATGTTACGCACGAAACTACGCCATTACATTTAGACGCCACAGGCCCTGCTAATCTCCCCATTTGTTTTAGTTGTTCTTCATCCTGTTTTCCTAACTCAGCTTTTGAAAATGTGTTAATACTGATATTACCCTTTAAATCAAATACACCATTTTGCTCCCTACCTTTGACTTTAATATAGAGCGTTCTGAACTTTTTAAGTTTTATATTTGTGGCACAATGGGGCCCTGAAGCGCCTGTATTGGTGGTGGTTACGAGCGTATCACCATGATTAAAGGTCATTTTACAATCAACGCTTTCATTAGAATCGGGTACCACATTTGTTGCGACAAAAAAGTCTATTAAGCCTTGGCTTCCAGCAGTTTGCTCGTAGTTAATGTAGTAGTCAAGATCTTCGTCAGTAGTCCTCTCAAACTTGTACAGTGTGTCTGATTCTAACGGAATAGGGGCGTTTAATGTAAGTACGGTTGCCGATTTTATGATGTCTTTTAGGCGCTTTACCTCAACAAGTGCTTGACTAGCATCAGCAATACCTGTGCCGCAGTATTGCGTACTATCATCATCTACTTTTGAGAAATCATTAGTGCAAGTGGAATGTGCTGGAAAGTTACGAGCTGATTTTCTAATAATTCTTTTTATTTCTCTTGGAGGGAAATAAAATTGCCGCGAAAGTATTGAAGCGATGCCACTAACAAATGGGGCCGCCATACTAGTACCATTCGCTTCATTATATTCACCATTCTTACTAAGAGACATAATCTCACTTCCAGGTGCACTAACATCCGTCCTATTGCCGTAATTAGACCCCTCATCGTCCCATAGAGATCGATTTTCGTTCAAATCAGTGGCACTAACTGCAATAACACCTTTACAATTTGCTGGGGAATCAGTATTTGATGCGGACTTGTTACCTGTTGCAGCTATAATTGTCACACCTCGAGATATTGCTTCTTTGATGGCATTACTATAAGTTGAATAAACGCCAAGGGATTGTGTATATGGGTTTTCGCATGGTCGCTTAATTCCAAAACTTAGATTGATAACTGTTGCAGGATGCTTGTTATCGGGTACACCATCAATATGGCCGCCAGACGCCCATATAATGGCTTTTGCTGATGGAGAGAGGCCAGTGTTTCCTGTAAAAATATCAATAATCCTTGCGTCACTTCTTTTGTCCCTTATTGCACGCACAGGCAATATTTTCGCCCTCCCATCAATACCAGCAATACCTTTGGCATTGTTGCGCACGGCCGCTATAACACCTGCAACAGAAGTGCCGTGGCTCCCTTTTTTTGGGTCTGAAAGAATGGGGTTCGTATCATTATCAATAAAATCATAGCCATAAACATCAGTTTCACTGTCAGCAACCTTTAACATATTGTCCAGTAAATCCTTATGCTTAATAAAACCAGTATCAATAACGGCAACTATCGTTTCACCGCTATCAGTATCTAAGAACTTTTGAGCTTCAGGCAGATTAATTCCATGATTTTTTAATCCCCATTGATCCCTATAAAGAGGGTCGTTTACAAACTTCGGTTCAGGATCAATTACAAAGTCATCCGGTTCAAAACTAATTACAAACTCATTCGGTTCAGAATATTCAACATAATCTTTTAATACCAAACGATGAATAACATCATGCGTAACAGATTTAGAAAGGTTAATCGTGGTTGTGTTGAACTGTGCGTCATGTTTAATAAAAGTAAGCTCAACTAGATCGTTGGCATTAACTAATTGATTAATATCTTGTTCTAATTGATAAATATTATTATTTATCAAATCTGGATCTGGAGCGGAATAAATGGGAGGAACGCCTGTTGCATTAGCATCGTTCGGCAGGATAACAACAGTGTGATCATTATGGCTAGTGTTTGTAAAGCGAATTAACATGCTATTTGCCCTATTGTCATAGGAAGATCGATCCTCAATTTGTACATTAACCCCTGAATGGGTAATAGAATGATTAGTAGTTAAGCGAGCATTAATATAATCTCCGGCAATTTCGAAAGTTTCGTTTATGTTGTTACCATGCAGTTTTTTTAATTGATTGCCATTTTTGTCATAAATATAAACATAATCATGATTTTTTTCAGTGTTACCAGAGATTTTTACCTTTAAGGAAGTGGCGTTAACAATGGATAAAATTTTACTACGATCTTCATTGTTGGTGTATGCACCTGTGTCCCAACTGGTATCTGCCAATGCAAGTCCATTAAACAATATAAGCGTTAGAATTATTCCCTTGGGAATGACATAAGTAGAGATCTTTGCGTAATTCATAATTTTTTATAATTTTTCAAATTTTAACCATTATAACTAATTCCCTAATCCAAAAATAGAAATTAAAAAAACGCACAAAGCTCAGTTGGTATAATGGTTTCGCAAACCAATAGTAGCGCAGAGTCAAGTGAAGTTATACGAGAAAGAGTGCTAAAAGCCCAGAACATTCAATTCAAGCGCCAAGGTAAATTTAACGACAAACTTACACCTGATGAAAT